>DMDP01000141.1:2265-2935 GCA_003445475.1 Peptococcaceae bacterium
GTGGTGCACGAGCCGCAAAAGCTTTACGCCTACGGCGACCGGCTGGAAGTTAGGGGCCGCGTGGAAAAGCCCCTCCCGCCCGGCAACCCGGGGGCCTTCGACTACCCCGCCTACCTGGCGCGCCAGGGGGTAGGCGTTGTTCTCTACGCGGTGGGCGACGGCGCCGTGGAGAAGCTCGGTACGGGGGCCAAAAACCCGGTGCTGGACCTGGCCCTGCAAACCCGCGAGGCGCTCTGCCGGGCGCTGGACGGCGCGCTCGGCCCCCCGGCGGCCGCAGTGGTGAAGGGGATTATCTTCGGCACCCGCGCCGATATCGACCCCGCGGTGCAGGACGCCTTCGTGGCCACCGGCGTGGTGCACATCCTGAGCGTCAGCGGGCTGCACGTCGGCTTTGTCCTGGGGTTTGTGCTCCTGCTTTTCCGGTGGCTGCGCCTGCGGCCGGGTTACGACCTGGCCCTGGCAGCCGCCGTGCTCGGGTTCTACACCTTTATGACCGGCGCCAAGCCGTGCGTCGTGCGCGCGGCGGTGATGGGCCTCCTGCTCCTGGCGGCCCACCGGCTGGGGCGGGACCGCGACTGGCCTACCGCCATGGCGGCGGCCGCCTTCACCGTGCTTTTGGCAAACCCGCTGGCCCTTTACGACCCCGGCTTCCAGCTCTCCTTCGCCGCCA
>DMDP01000078.1 GCA_003445475.1 Peptococcaceae bacterium
CCCGGGGTGGCCCCTGGTGGAGAAGTGGCGGGAAAAGCGGGTGGCGGAGATGCGGCACCCGCCGGACGGCACGCTCCTGGGCATTGAAAAAGGCAGCGGTAAGCCGGTAATCATTACCGACCGGGAAGTTAACCAGCACGAGCTGGTGGTTGGGACCACCGGCAGCGGCAAGACAACGACGGTGGCGAATTTCGCGGAGAGCGCCACGCAGCGGGAGCTGGCCTGCCTGGCCATCGACGGCAAGGGCGACCCGGACCTGGCGGAGAAGGCCAGGATCCTGGCGGAGAAGCACGGCCGGACTTACAAGCAGTTCAGCATGCACTGGCCGTCCTGCCGCTACGACCCCCTGGCCCACGGCGGGATCACCGAGCTGAAGGACAAACTCCTGTACCTGACCGAGTGGTCTGAGCCCCACTACGAAGCGCTGGCCGGAAGGTATTTGCAGTTCGTCTTCCGGGTGTTCGAGCGCGCGGGGATATGCGCCATTATCGCCACGCAGAGCCTTTCTGACATCGAGGCCGCCGCGGGGAAGGCCGTGGTCAACCAGATAATAGACAACTGCAACGTGTTCACTATCCACCGGCAGAACTCGCCGGAGTCGGCGGAAATCCTGGCGGGAATCATCGGCACCCGGGAAGGCGTGGAAGTGACCAGGCAGGTGCAATCGGTGGCGGGGATCGTCCTTGAGACCGGGCTGGGGAGTGTCAGGCAGGTGCGGGAGTACGTCGTGCACCCGGACGAGGTCAAGAACCTGAAGACCGGCGAAGCGATTGTGGTCAGGAAGCTCACCGGGGAAGTGCTCCGGGTGAAGGTCAGGAAGTGTTGAGGGATGGCAACCCGGAAAGGTGGCGAGAGCGGGGGACACTGGCGCGACCCCCGCACCCCCAAAGAAGCGGTGCCGGACCGCGGCGCGCCGGCGGCGCTTGCGGACCGGCAAAAACGGCGGCCGCTTTCCGGTAGCATTGTACCACGCCCCGCGCGGGGGGCAATGGTGAAGGCGTGCGGCATATGCTCGCTCCGCTGCGCTATTCCTCGGCCCGGCTCTTGTGCCGCCCTTGCCCCCGTTCTGGGGTGTGTTCTCCCGTGGCGAGAAAGCGGCCGCAAAGCGGCGGAAGGAGATACTTGCAGAGAGGAAAATTCCTGAAGGTGGGGAGGCAGCAAGGCCACCTTCCCTTCCTGGTGGTCTTCCCGCGGGGTCGGGGTGATCCTGCAGGTGTTTCTTTTTCCCAAAGAGCCCGGCCGGGGAAAATGCTGAGAGCTCGCGAGCTGGGCTACGCGCAAAGCAGGTTTAACCGCTAGGCCGCTGCCCGGCCAGTTTTTCCGCCACCCAGAGCTGGATCAGGGTCTGGTAGGGCACCCCCCTGGCCCTGGCCACCCGCCGGATCTCCTCCAGGATGGCCGGGTCGAAGCGGATGCTGACCTGCTTTTTCTTCGGCCGGGCGACTTCGAACTGGACGGTCTCCATCTGGTCCAGGTAGGGGACCACGGAATGCTTTTCCCAGAAGGCGGCTTCTTCTTCCGCCGTCCTGAACTCCGGCAGCTTTCTCTTTGCCATTCTCACTCACCCCTTTGCCTGAGATAGTATTGGCGCTCGCTCTTCTTCATGTCCCGGGCGGTGATGATCCTGACCACGCCGGCGCGGTAGGTGAACACCACGACCAGGTACCGGCCGGCGTCGGTGACGCCCAGGGCCAGATAGCGGTCTTCCCGCGTCTTCTTGAAGAAGGGACGGTTGTAAAACACTTCTTCCGCTTCTCCGGGGGTGACCCCGTGGCGCAGCGGTTTGTGCAGGTTTCTCTGGTCCCATTCGAAACTTTCGATCCTGTACACGGTTCGACCACCTGTATCTCTATTGTATATACGCAGACCGGTAGGTGTAAACAACTTTTTGGGGGGATAGCTTGAAGAAAGCGCAAAAAACGGTGCCGGTTTTGGTGCGTCTGGCCGACGTCAAATCAAAACAGGTAGAGTGGCTCTGGAAACCGTATTTGCCGGCAGGCAAGGTTACCATCCTCGAAGGAGATCCCGGAGCAGGTAAAACGTGGGTGGCGCTGGCAATTTTGAAGCAGACAGCGAATCCGCCGTGGAAGAGGCATGCAACTGGCTGCGAGATGTGCTTGCAGGCGGACCGGTAAGCGTGAAAGAGATTAAGAAGCTCGCGCGGGAAGCCGGGCTGATCGACAAAAGCGACATTCTCCTGCGCCGGGCGAAGCGAAAGCTGGGCGTGATCGCCGAGCCGGTGAAAGAAGCGGCTGAGACCGGTAAGCTGCTCATCACCGGCTGGCGGTGGCGACTACCAGATGATCTTCGGCGACTACCAGATGATCTTCTAGGTGACCTTTCTCTAAGAACGCTAAATGAGCACCTGAAACTCATGCGCAAAGTGTTAGCGTTGGTGGCGTTGCTGGCGATGGCTTTACTGATCCCCGGCTTGGCCCAGGCTGCTGTCCCGCAGGCCGGCGACCGGGCGTCCGGGTAGCGAAGTTCTGGATCGGCTGGAAGGTGTACGAGGTGAACGGCCGGCGGGCGGTTGGTCTTTTCACGGCAGCGAGAAAACCGGGAACCTGGTCCTGCCAACTCCTGAGCAAGTTCTTGGGTCGCGGGGTTACGGCTGCGGCGCGGGTGCGGTGGTAATGCGGCACAACGTTCCTGCTCAGGGCGATAGGACAGCTTTCCAGCTAATGTGCGGGATAACCCGGCTGAACGTTCCTGCTCAAGTCGGAAAGCGTCTTCTTGATGGGGTTGCGGTGATAATCCGATGAACGTTCCTGCTTAACCCGCACAGCACCTTTCTTAAGAACAGGGCGCGTGAGTGCGCGCCTTTCGTTTTTCCTGGGGGTGAGAAGGTTGCAGTTCTACACCGTGCCGGAAGTGGCAAAAATCCTGCGCGTCAAGAAGGGCTACGTCTACGAGCTGGTGGCCCAGGGCAGGCTCAAGGCCCTGCGCCTCTCGAAGAACCGCATCCGCATACCGGAAGAGGCCCTGCGGGAGTTCGTGGAAAAGGCCATGCGCGACAGCGCGTAGGCAGGAAAGCAGGGGCGGGAGGGGGAAGATAAACCAAACACCCGACCGCCCCTCACCTTTTTCCGGAGAGGAGGCGGTGAACCTTGGCACACGTGAGGAGGCGCGGCCCGAATACCTACGAGATCCGGGTGTACCTGGGCCGGGACGCCGGCGGCAAGAAGAAGTACCTGATCGAGACGTTCCGCGGGACCAGGGGCCAGGCGCAGAGGCGGGCTGCCGAACTTGAGGTTCTGCACCGGCCCCGCGTCAGCGGGCCACTGAAGGCCGCCATCACCCTGGGGGAGTACCTTGAGAAGCGGTGGTTGCCGAAGGCGAAAGCGGCGGTGACGGAGAGGACGGGCGAGACCTACAAGTGGCATGTCCGGCGGCTCCTGCCCGCTGTCGGCCCCCTGCCGCTGTACGGCCTGACGGCGGGGGACCTGCAGGACGCCCTGGAGAGCCTGCAGGGATCGCCGGTGACCCGGCGCA
>DMDP01000107.1:0-238 GCA_003445475.1 Peptococcaceae bacterium
GACTTCGGGGACGCCGAAGCTGCGCCGCTGCTGTGCGCCGGCATCATCGGCTACCGGGCGCTCAGGCTGAGCGGCATTGAACCCGGCGGGCGGCTCGGACTTTACGGGTTCGGCGCCTCTGCCCACCTGGCCATCCAGGTCGCCCTCTACTGGGGCTGCCAGGTGTATGTCTTCAGCCGCGGCGAGGAGCACCGGCGGCTGGCGCGGGACCTGGGGGCCGCCTGGACGGGGCGGGCGG
>DMDP01000107.1:449-3508 GCA_003445475.1 Peptococcaceae bacterium
GGGCCGCCTGGACGGGGCGGGCGGAGGAGGAGCCACCTGCGAGAGTGGATGCGGGCATCATTTTCGCGCCGGCGGGATGGCTGGTTCCGCTCGCTTTGCGGCACCTGCGGCCGGGCGGCACGCTGGCCCTGGCCGGGATTACCATGTCCCCGATTCCGGAGATGGACTACGTCCTCCTTTACGGCGAACGGACGGTGCGCAGCGTCGCCAACGCCACGCGCCGGGATGCGGAGGAGTTTCTTTCCCTGGCGGCGGCCATCCCGGTGCGCGTGCGCGTGCAAACCTTTGCACTCACGGAAGCTAACCGGGCCCTGCAACTGCTGAAGCGCGGAGAAATCAACGGCGCCGGCGTTCTGATGATTTAACCGGCGGATGCATATAGACATCCTTTCGGGGCCACCCGTGAAGGGGTTTTCGTCGGGACGTCCGGCGGGGCGGCGGTGGCCGGGGCCTTAAAGATCGCGCGGCAAATGCGCTCCGGCACCATTGTGGTCGGGAGCATTATTGTGTCGCAAAAGGGCATGGCAGGATGTTTATACCGGTAGGAGGGAAAACCGTGCCGGCAGGACGATTACTGCTAACGTTGTTCTTAACGGTTGCCCTGACCGCCGGGTTTGGAGCACGGGCCCCGGCCCAGGCCCGGCCGGGAACCGTCGCGGTGTTTCTCGACGGATTGCCGGTGGACTTCGACGTGCAGCCGGTTATCCGGAACAATCGCACCCTGGTTCCGTTTCGCGCCGTCGCCGAGGCGTTGAAAGTAAAGGTCGCCTGGGACGGTGCTACGAGAACGGTAAGCGCCACGGACGGCAAAAATTCCATCCGGTTGCAGATCGGCAACAGGATAGCCTACCGCAACGGGACACCGATTGTTCTTGAAGCACCCGCCACCATTCTTGCCGGCAGGACGCTGGTACCGCTGCGGTTCTTCGGGGAAGCCTTCGGCTGCAAAGTGGCGTGGGACGGCGCGGCCTGCAGGGCTCTGATTACTTCGCCGCGCAGGCAGATGACCGTGGTCGGCTTTTACGCCCTTGGAGACGGCAAGACGAGCAGCTGGACAAATCTCTTCGGAAGACCGTACCCGGAGACGGCCACGGGAAACACAGACGCGGTAGACGTGCTGGCCCTGGGCTGGTACAGCCTCGACGCGGAAGGCAACCTGCTCACCGGGAGCAGGACCGGCTGGCAAAGACCGGACGGTTGGGAAAAGGTGCTCGAGGCGGCCGAGGCGTACGGCCTGAAAACGGAGATGGTCGTGCACGTAACGGACGAGGACGGCACCATTACTTCTTTGCTGAACGACGAGGCTGCGATGAACCGCGCCGTCCGGGCCATCGTGCACGAGGCCGACCTGTATCACGGCGTGAACCTCGACTTCGAGGGGTTAGGGTGGCAGGACAGAGGGGAGCAGCTTGCTGCCGTGCGCAACCGCTTCACCGGGTTTGTTCGTATACTGTCTGAGCAATTAAAAGCGGCCGGCCGCACCCTCACGCTTACCCTCCACGCGCCGAACAGCGTGTACAGGGGTTACGACTACAAGGCGCTGGGAGCGCTGGCCGACCGCATTATCGTCATGGCCTACGATTACGGCTCCACACCGGAGCCGGTCGATATGGTTTTACAGGCCGTCGAAATGGCCAGGGCCGATGTTCCCGCCGCCAGGCTGGTCCTCGGTATCTCCGTTCCCCGCGAGACCCCGGAAAGTATATTGGTCAAGGTCGGTATCGCGAAAAGGTACGGTCTGGACGGCATTGCCCTCTGGCGGCTGGGGTTGCTTACCGACGAGATGTGGGCGGCGCTGCGTGCCGCCGTGGCGCCCAGGAAGGCAGGCGCGTTTTGAGGGCGGAACCAAACTAAACAGGATCAAGGAAAACGTGTATTATGTGTATTATACAGGGTCCCCTGGTTTTTACGCCTCTTCCACGACGACTGCCGTACCGTAAGCCACGATCTCGGCAGCCCCGGCCATCACCTGGGCGGTGGTGAAACGCACGTCTACCACGGCGTTGGCGCCCAGCTTTTCCGCCTCCGCCGCCATGCGTTTTACGGCTTCCGCGCGGGCAGAGGCCATCAGATGGGTATATTCCTTGATTTCACCCCCCACCAGGTTGCGCAGCGCGGCGATGATGTCGCGACCCAGGTGACGGGTGCGCACCACGTTGCCCGCAACCAGGCCGAGGGTGCGCACAATCCGTTTACCCGTAATGGTCGAAGAAGTGGTTACGGTCACCCTTCGTCTCCCTCCCTCCGCCGCTCAAGCCACAGGGCGAGCATCAAGACTAAGAACCCGAGAATACCCGCGCCCAACCCCACTTTCAAGAGCAGGGGCACGGTTTTCTGGGCGAAGATCATATACAGGCCGAAAAGGATGTAACCGGCGATTACGACAAGGCCTGTACCCAGCAGGATGTAGGCAACCGTCCGCAAGACGTGACGCCCCCTCTGTAAGGTATTCTAGCACGGGGCGGTGCCGAGTAAAAGCGTAGGGCGTAAATTTTTCTAACAGGGCGTACGCCGAAAGCCGACGGTCTCTGTGCGGAAAAAAGTCTTGTGATGGCCGCAGACGGGCAAAATACAGGTGTTGTAAAAGTGCGGTTCCGTGTTATACTTTAGTTAAAGTCAAACAAAGTCAAGGACGCTGGGGTGAGCGCTATTGGGGCAAAGGGTTTCAGCAGTATCGCGGATTACATAGCGTCTTACCTGCGCAAGTTGATCGAGGAAAGTCCTGAAGGGTACATCGAAATCCGCCGCAACGATCTTGCGGCGCAGTTCAGGTGCGTGCCCTCCCAGATTACGTATGTTCTGTCGACGCGCTTCAACGCCCGCACCGGCTTTCTCGTCGAAAGCCGGCGCGGTGGCGGCGGGTACGTCCGCATCGTCAAGCTGCCCGTGGGCGTACGAAGCGACCAGGTGCGCCGGCTCCTGGAAGCCGTGGGTCCGGCCATTTCCCAGCGGGAGGCGGAGGGCGTCATCCTGCGGCTGCGCGAAGAGGAATTCATCACACCCCGCGAGGCGCGGCTGATGCTTGCGGTTTGCGCCGGGGCGGCGTCCCGCTGGAACCC
>DMDP01000188.1 GCA_003445475.1 Peptococcaceae bacterium
AGTTGATGCCGAGGGCGCGCAGAGCGGCATTATGCATGGCCGGCGAAAAAGAATGCCCCACCGGATAACCGAAAAGCCCGCAAACCCTGGTAGCAGCGTCAACCTGCACTCCGGCGTTACCCCCCGAAACGCCTTTTTATGCGCGGCAGCAAAAGCCTTTCCAGCGGCCGCGATATAAACCTGGTCCCGATGAACTCCTTGCCCCCGAGCGGATCGACGAGAATGGTATACAATCCGAGGCGATTACCTCCCAGAACATCGGTGAAGATCTGATCCCCGACGACCGCCGTCTCTCTGCCGGTCGCGTCCATCAATTCGAGGGCCCGTACAAACGGCTTCCGGCGCGGCTTAACCGCGCGGATGATTACCGGAATCTCCAGACGTTGGGTTAACTCCGGCACGCTCCTGTCCCGGTTATTGGTCACGATACACAGGCGAAAGCCCTTTTCCCGGACACGTCGGAGCCACGCCTCCACTTCCTGCTCAATGCGCCGCGCCCCGCGGGGCATGATGGTATTGTCCAGATCGAGAATCAAGCTGTTGATTCCTTTCTTCTGCAGGGCTCCAAGGTCGATATCGAAAAGCGAGGGGACATAAAGCCGCGGATAGAGAAGATCGAGCAAGCCTAGGCCTCCTTGCGCCGGCCGAGAAGGGTCTCTTCGATAAAGTCGGCCATCCCGGCGTAGTCGTCGGGGGCAAAGACCGGTAGGCCGGCAGGCGCCTCATACCCCACGACCGCCAGCACCCCGTGTAACTCGTCGAGCAACGCAGCATCGCCGCCGACCACAAACTTAGGGTAACTTTCTCTTTTATACCCCTCCGCGAGCACGAGATCGACGCCGCTCATATGGCCGACAACATCGGACAGGGTCATTTCGTACTCAACGGCGCGAAAAACGGCCAGCCTGCCCGGAGCATCGACCGCGGCGACCGTCGCACCGGCCTCAGCGTGTCGCCACGAGTCTTTGCCGGGAGCGTCAAGGGTGATATCATGGGGGCAGTGCTTAACCGTTCCGACGCGGTAACCGCGGGCTACAAGCTCGCGTATCAAACCCTCGACCAGGGTAGTTTTTCCCGTCTTCGACGTCCCGGTAATGCAAAGAACCGGTGGCCTGCCTCCGCCGTTTTTGGCGGCTGCCATCTGGCGGGCACGGGCCAGATCTTCAGGATAGTTCACGTTGAAGAAAACCTCCTCGGGCAACGCGATACTTTGAAACAAGGTTTCTGGTACATACTTTACCCTCACATAAGGGTGGAAATCAACCGCACGCAACCGGCCTTCTTGCAGACACCTTTCCACGGGTTCCAGGCAGTTTTTGTGATATACGGCAAACAGGGGTTCGGGCCGACTGCGGAACAAAGGAATGACCGCATCGTATCCCTCGGCCTCACTTAAGAGGAGCCTCGCCAAATTGCGGCTGACAAAAGGCATGTCGCAGGCCACGACCATCGCATAGGGGTAACGGGCATAAGAGAGGGCCGCATGAATACCACTGAGCGGGCCACGCCCGGGAATCAAATCTGCGACCAATCGTGCGGGAAACCCGTCGTAGCGCCGCTTACCGCGCGTGACAATCAGCACCTCGGCGAAGCATCCGTCCAGTTCCTCGATGACGCGCGCGAGCAGCTTGCGCCCGGCAATGTCCAGGAGCGCTTTATCCTTTCCCATGCGTACACTCTGCCCGCCGGCAAGAACGGCCAGTGAAGCCAGCATTTTTCCTACGTCCTCAGCTCCATAAGTAGTCCTGCGCAATGCGAGGTAATTCGGTACGGGGCAAAACTTTTCCTGCCATGTGCGCTGTGCGTGTTGTATCAAATGGTTGCGCGCAGGGCAAACTATGGCAAAATACGTCACAGGAGGCGGTAAAGTGGCGGAAGAAGAACGCGATCGCGATACCAAGATTAACAACAGCCCGCCGGCTTTTTTGGACCTTGCCGAGTTTCGAGCACGTCTCGCCCGCGCGTGGCGGCGGTTGATAAATCGCGAAGAACTGGAAGACAAGGACCAACGTTAGGCTCGCCCCCGGATTTACCGGGGGTCATTGCTTCAGCCCCTTAGATCCAGGCTGCCGTTTGCTCTGGAATTATTCCCGGACACGCAAAAAGTTTGCCTCCAGACAAGCACGCAGAAGGACTCCTTCCCATATCATTAATATGCAGTGCTTCGGCCGGGAGGTGTTCTATGCTGCTGCCCGCCATTTTGAGCTTTGGCGCCGTTTCCATTCTCAACGGTATCCTTTTACTCCTGTCCTATATTGTAAACAATACGTTTCCCCAGCCGCTTTCGGAAGAAGAAGAAAACAAATATGTCGCGTTGATGTTACAGGGCGACGAGAACGCCCGCAACATCCTTACCGAACACAACCTGCGCCTTGTCGCCCACATAATCAAAAAGTACGATAACACGGGCGAGGAAATAGACGATCTCATTTCTATCGGTACCATCGGCCTCATTAAGGCCATAAATACCTTTAATCCGAACAAGGGAGCCCGGTTGGCTACCTATGCGGCCCGCTGTATAGAAAACGAGATCCTCATGTACTTCCGCAGCCTGAAGCGGACGCGGGCGGAGGTTTCGATCCACGAACCTATCGGCGTGGACAAAGAAGGAAACGAGATCAGTCTTATCGACGTGCTGGGTACAGAACCGGAAGAAGTGGCGGAAAAGGTGGAGACATCCCTGGAACAGGCACGCCTGCGGAAAAAACTAAAAGCTCTCACGGGACGGGAAAAGAAAGTGCTCGCGCTGCGCTTCGGCCTGGGAAACGGCATCCGCAAGACACAGCAAGAGATTGCCCGAAACCTCGGTATTTCCCGGAGCTACGTTTCCCGCATCGAGAAGCGGGCCATAAACAAACTTATGAAAGAGCTTTCCGCGGAGAGCTGCCCTTAACGGGCGGCTCTTTTTGCGAATTAAGCGCGTCCGCCGGCAACAACTATCCTGTGCTTACCGGACGACTTCGCAGCGTAAAGAGCCGTGCCGGCGCAAGTCAGGATGTCGTCCAGGGTGTGGCCGCGCCGTCCCGCCTCCGCCAGACCGCCGCTGAAGGTTATACGGATCTCGCGCCCGCCGCGCGGCTCGATCAAAGGAGACGATACAGGTCAATGGCCCGAGTTAGACTGACCGCCCCACAACCCTTTCTGGGCGGCGCGTGCTTCCCTCTGCAACCTCACAAACATATCCGCGTAGCGGACATTGGGCGGTATGGTAAGGACCTGGGCGTACCCGTTTAAAAGCAATTCCGCATTGAACATCTTTTGCCGTACCTCTGCTTCGGTACGGCTTTCGGGAGGCGACAGCCACACGTACACCAGAAGGCGCCCGTACTTGTCGCGCTCCTGTACGTCCATTTCAAGGTAGACGCGCTTCCCAAGGAGACGCGACCTGGTGTAGGCGGCCGCTTCCCGGCCGAACGGTTCCGCGCCCTTTTCCGGGTGACGGAGTTCCGGGGTGTTGATGCCGATGAAACGCACCTTTTCGGTCCGGCCGGCAAGCGTAACGTACACGGTGTCACCGTCGACGCACCTGGTGACCACCGCCGGGAGGAAATCTCCGGACGCCTCCGGACCCGCAGGGCTACAACCGGGTAAGAGCGCCAGAGCAATCAGGGCCCCCACAAGAAATGGCAAAACGCTGCGCTTTCGGCGGAGCTGCATACGCGCCTCCTTTCTATTCCCCGCCCCGCTTGCGTTCGAGTACGGCAAGAACCGGCAGGTGGTCGGAAGCTTCACTGGCGATGACGCGCACGTCGCGGACTGCCCAGTGACGCGATACGAAAATGTAGTCGATTCTTGCCCGCGGTTCACCGGCAGGATAGGTGGGTTCCGGTTCGGCAAACCCCGCCGCGGCATCCCAAACGAAGGAGAGAAGCGGGTTCAATTCTTCCGCGTCTGGCTTACAGTTAAAGTCACCGGCCAGGACAAACGGCACCGTCGTCTCCAGCAAAACATCCTTAATTCTCCCTACCTGCGCCCTTCGCGCCTCCACACTGAGGCCCAGATGGGTTGCAAGAAAGCTTACTTGTTCGGCGCCACCGTCGACCGTAACCCGGAGCAGACCGCGGGGCTCTCCCCTCCCGGGCAGGCGATAACGGTTAATCGCAGCAATTGGCAACCTGCTCAAGACGGCATTGCCGAAAAACGAAAGCGTCGCCAATCGGAAGGTAGGACCGAAGGCGTACGACATCCCGAGAAGGCGGGCCAGTGCGCGGGCCTGGTGCCGAAAGCGGGAACGGGGCAGGAATGCGTCTACCT
>DMDP01000013.1 GCA_003445475.1 Peptococcaceae bacterium
ACCACAAAAGATTGAGATAGGAGTGACCAAGGCGTGCCGTTCGACGGGCTTGCACTGGCAGCCATCTCGAGGGAATTAGCTACCCTGCTTTCCGGGGGGCGCGTAGTACAGGTATACGAAAACGAGGCGCGGGAGATCGTAACGGTTGTCCGCCGGGGCAAGAAGAAATACGACCTGTTATGGTCCGCGCATCCGCAATGGGCGAGGGTACATCTCACAACCCACGAACCCGGCACTAACGAGTCCCTCAGTTTTTTCTGCACAATGCTGCGCCGCTACCTGGTCGGCGGACGCGTGGTCCGGCTTACACAGCCCAACTTTGAGCGCGTGCTGCGTTTCGAAGTGGCAACGCACGACGATGTTGGGCGGCCGGTTACGTGTACTCTGGTGGGCGAGTTTATGGGAAGGCATGCCAACATAATCCTGCTGGATGAGAATGCCACCATTATCGACGCCCGCAAGCGGTATACCCGTGATGTCAGCCGCTACAGGGAGGTGCTGCCCGGTCTCCCGTACCTTGCTCCGCCGGTCACCAAGGAGAATATCCTTAGCCTTGATGAAGAAGCCTTTATTGATCTACTAATGCAGTTGCCTGTCGAAACGCCTGTCGCGGGTGCCCTGCAGGAGAAGATCGACGGGTTGAGTACGGTTACGGCGAGGGAAGTCGTGTTCCGCGCCGGGCTCGCGCTCGATGCTCGTCTGGAACAGTGCGGTGCCTATGAGTTTTCCAGGTTGTGGACGGCAGCCCGCAGCCTGTTCGAGGCTGTAGCAAGGGGCGACAGCACGCCAACGCTCCTGCTGGCGGAAGACGGTACACCCCTCGATTTTGCCCCCGACGACCTTAGCCACATTGGTGCCGCCCGGCGCATAGCAAGTAACATGAACCAAATTGTAAACCGTTACCACGCGTACATGCGGGAAAAGGCCCAATTTGAGGCGCTTCGCCGCGAGTTGAGGAGAGCGCTCAAAACGGAACGGAAACGTGTTGAAAAGAAGATCCGCATCCTTTCGGAAATCGCGGGCGCGGAGGGTGAGGCTGCTGAGGCCCGGAGGCGCGGGGAGTTGATCCTCATGAACCTGCACCGCATAACGAAAGGGCAAACTCGGGTGACGGTCGAGGATATCGAGCATGGACACAACGTTGAGATACCATTAAAACCTCATCTTTCCCCTGCAGCCAATGCCCAGGCCTATTTTAAGGCATACGGTAAGCTCAAGGAAAAAGTAACGCGTGCACGCGCAGCCCTCCACGATCTTCGGGAGCAACAAACCTATCTCGAAGAGACCGAGACGGACCTGGAAATGGCGGTTACACTGCGCGACCTGGAGGAAATCCGCGAGGAATTGGCGGCACAGGGTTTGGCCACAAAAAAGACGGCGCGCACGAGAACCAAGGAGGAGCCGCAGCCGCTTGTACTGTGCTCAACTGACGGCTTCCGTATCCTGGTGGGCAAGAACCACCGCCAGAACGATTATGTAACCTTCAAGATCGGGCGGGAGAACGATGTCTGGCTTCACGCCCGCGGTGTCCCCGGGGCACATGTACTGATTGCGGCAGACGGCCGGGAGGTAAGCCCTGCGGCTATCGAGGAAGCCGCTGCCTTGGCTGCGTACTACAGCCGGGGACGAAACGAAACCAGAGTGCCGGTAGACTACACCTTACGCAAGTACGTCAAGAAGCCGAAAGGGGCACGCCCCGGGTTTGTGATTTATACCAACGAAAAGACGATCACGGTCGCCCCGTCGGGCCCGGGAACGCCCCTGCAGGAGAAATAGAGAAGAACGACCTGCTATGTTCTACTACCCGGCTTGACGGCCTGTATCCCGGCCGCGCAGAGCGGGCAGGACGCAGCGTCATAGCTGGCCATCTCGAGGGTCAGCAGGGATACGAACGGAACGCCGAAGGTAGCCCTTCCCCCGCTGCGGTCCACCAGCGCCCCCACCGCGATAACCCTGCCGCCACAGGCCTCGACGAGTTCCATCACCTCGCGGACCGAGCCGCCCGTGGTCACGACGTCCTCCACCACCGCCACCCGCTCGCCGGGCGCAATCGTAAAGCCGCGCCGCAGCTGCATCTGGCCTTCCTTCCGCTCGGCGAAAAGGCCGCGCACGTTGAGCGCCCGGGCCACCTCGTGCGCCACCAGTATCCCGCCCAGCGCCGGGCCGACCACTACCTGTGGTTCGTACCGCGCCAGGAGGCCGGCCAGTTCGCGCCCGACAAGCGTGGCCTTGTCCGGGTGCTGGAGCAGAAGGGCGCACTGGATGTACCGGTCGCTGTGGCGGCCCGAAGTGAGAACGAAATGCCCTTCCAGTAAGGCGCCCGTGGTCCGGAGCAGGTTAAGGATTTCCTGCGTGTCCAGGAGAATCACCTCCTCCGTCCGCTGCCGAGGGCAGGGCCGTTTCCAGTTCGCGGACGATTTCCGTCACTACCGCCACGGGATCATCGGCGGCCAGGATGGGCCGCCCTACCACTAGGTAGTCGGCCCCCGCGCGGACGGCCCCGGCCGGCGTCGCCCAGCGCCGCTGGTCGTCGATCTCGGCTCCGGCCGGCCGGATGCCCGGCGTCACAACCAGGAAGGAAGGGCCGCAGCGCGTCTTGATGGCTCCGACCTCGTGGGGCGAGGCCACGACGCCGGCAAGCCCCGCCTCTGCCGCCAGGCCGGCCCAGGCAACCACCTTCTCCTTAACGGGACCGGCAAAACCCAGCTCCTCCCGAAACACCGTCGCATCGATACTGGTCAGCACGGTCACCCCCAGTACGACCGGTGGATTAATGCCAAGAAGGGCCGCTTCCTCACGTGCCGCCCGGGCGGCCGCCTGCATCATGGCCTTCCCGCCGGCGGCGTGCACATTGAACATTGCCACGCCGCAACGCACGAG
>DMDP01000216.1 GCA_003445475.1 Peptococcaceae bacterium
GCAGGGCGGTCCTGGGAATAGATGACGTGGTGACCAACCTGGTTAAGGGCAGCGTCGTCAAGCTGGCGATCGCCGCCGATTTCCGTCAAACCGGTTTTCGTTGCTCCGCCTGCGGCGCGGTGCTGACGTACGCTTTCAACGGCTGCCCCTACTGCGGGCAACTCCTGGAAGAAGAACCTTATCTGGGCGATCTCGTTGTTCAGGAAGCGGTGCGGCAAGGGGCCCTGGTGGAAGTGGTGCGCCACTCCCATCCGCTGCTGCAGAAGGCGGGCGGCATTGCGGCCCTCCTGCGCCATGCTTAGCAGGTGTGCAGTCCCGGCCGTGTAACCCGGACCCCCACGCCGGCATATAATGGCGGTAGGGGGGATAGAAGTGCCTTGGGAATACGATGAACTGGTGCGTCTCACCCGCCAGGCTCTGCAAGATGAACGGGAGGCCGCCGCGTTCTACGACCAGCTTCTGCGGCAGGTCTACCGGTACGACACGGTGCAGGCTCTGGCGCAGGCCAGGCACGACGAGCGTATTCACGTTATGCTACTGGAGGACATCCTGCGCGAACTAACCGGGATGGAACCACCGCCGGCGGGCGAGGTGCGTCCACCGGTGTACGGAACGGTAGAAGAGGCACTGCGGGTTGCCCTGGCGGACGAAAAGGAGGCAATCGCGTTTTACGAACGGCTGGCGAAGATGGCCATCACCCCTGCCATGCGCCGGACCTTCCTGCGCATCAGAGAAGACGAGATTCTGCACGCCACCCTTCTGGAAGCTCTCCTGCGCCCCGACCCGCCGTGGATGCAGAACGAGTAAGCCACCTAAGAGAAGGCCGGCAGTGAGCGCCGGCCTTCCTTCTTCAGAAGCAACAAAAGACCGCAAACCGGCTATATCGGGAAGGAGGGCAGGAAGGTGGCAACGAGGAGCAAGAAGTGGTACCGGAGTAGGACCGTCTGGACCAACCTTGTAATGCTTATTGGTGCGATTCTGGCATCCGAGGCGGGCGTCGATCTGGAGCCAGAGGAGACGGCAGCCATCATCACCGTGATAAACCTTATATTGAGGCTATTTACAAAACAGCCACTTGAGCTATAACCCTTTCGCTTCTCGGGCTGTTGTGCTTTTGGGTCTCGTGATAATAGGGCCCTGCGCGCCGGCTACCCGACCGTAACTTTACCCGGATTTATGCCAAAACCTCTTGTCAAGATCGGCGAGTTCTGCTAAACTCAGCATAAGCATATTGTATACCGTAATACAGTAAACCACGGGAGGGGATCGGCATGCAGTACCTGGTTACCTGGTACGAGGGCGACGATATTAATTACGTGATCGTGCCGGCTGACGACCTGCCCGAAGTTATAGAGGAAGACAAGAATTACATTGTGGTGCCGCTGGTAGCTTAGAAGGTGCCGAAAAAAGAACGCAAGGTACCGCCTGTCCGGGGCGGAGAATGCCGCCGGAAGGCGGTTTTTTTGTTTTCTTTTTGACTGCGGCGGCGCATATATTCTAAACAAGCCAGTCTAAACAAGCCAGGGTTAAGGGATTAAGGGGGGAAAGGAGTGGGTTTTCTTAAGTGCCTGGAAGAATACCGCCGGGAAGAACGTAAGCTGGCGTGGGAGGGTACCTTCCGGGAGTACCTGGAAATAGTCCGCAAAAACCCCCACGTCTGTCAACTGGCGCACGGCCGGATTTACAACATGATCAAGGCGGCCGGCATTGAACAGGTCAACGGTGTTAAGAAGTACCTTTTTTTTACGGGAGAGCTTTTCGGACTTGACCGGACCCTGCAGAAGCTGGTTGAAGAATACCTGCACCCCGCGGCGCGGCGCCTGGACGTACGCAAGCGTATCCTGCTGCTGATGGGGCCGGTAAGCGGGGGCAAGTCCACCCTGGTGAACCTGCTTAAGAGGGGTTTGGAAAAGTACAGCCGCACCGAGGAAGGTGCCCTCTACGGCATTAAGGGCTGCCCGATGCACGAGGAGCCCCTGCACCTGATCCCGCGCGAGTTGCGGCCCGCGTTTCAGAACGAGTACGGGGTTTACGTGGAGGGAGAACTCTGCCCCGTATGCCGGGTGCGCCTGGAGACGGAGTACGGCGGCGACATCGAGAACGTGCTGGTGGAGCGGGTTGTTCTTTCCGAGGAAAAGCGGGTGGGGATCGGCACCTTTTCGCCGTCCGATCCCAAGTCGCAGGACATTGCGGAGCTGACCGGGAGCGTGGATTTTTCCACCATTGCCGAGTACGGTTCCGAGTCGGATCCACGGGCTTACCGCTTCGACGGGGAGCTAAACATCGCCAACCGCGGCATAATGGAGTTCCAGGAGATGCTGAAGTGCGACGAGAAGTTTCTCTGGAACCTTTTGAGCCTTTCCCAGGAGGGGAACTTCAAGGCGGGACGCTTCGCCCTTATTTACGCCGACGAATTGATCGTGGCGCATACCAATGAGGCCGAATACCGTGCATTTATCAGTAACAAGAGGAACGAGGCGCTGGTTTCCCGGATGATCGTTATCAAAGTGCCGTACACCCTCAAGGTGAGCGAGGAGATAAAGATTTATGAAAAGCTGATCCGGCAGTCCGACCTTAAGAACATTCACATTGCCCCCCACGCCTTGCGGGTGGCGGCTACCTTCTCCGTACTTTCCCGCCTCAAGGAGTCGAAAAAACAGGGAATGGACATCGTTAAAAAGATGAAACTGTACAACGGCGAGGACGTGGAGGGATTCAAGGAAAAGGATGTGGCCGAGTTTATGAACGAGCACCCGGATGAAGGGATGTCAGGGGTGGACCCGCGCTACGTGATCAACCGGCTTTCCTCGGCCCTTATCCGCACCGACACCACGTGCATTAACGCCCTCGACGTCCTGCGCGCTTTGAAAGACGGACTCGACCAGCACCCGTCGATAACCAGGGAGGAGCGGGACCGTCTGTTGAACTTCATCTCTATCGCCCGCCGCGAATACGACGAAATCGCCAAGAAAGAGGTGCAGAAGGCGTTTGTCTATTCCTACGAAGAATCCGCGCGCGTCCTTTTCAACAACTACCTGGACAACGTGGAGGCCTACTGCAACGGGTTTAAGGTGCGCGATCCCATCACCGACGAGGAACTGGACCCGGACGAAAGGCTCATGCGCTCCATTGAAGAGCAGATCGGGATCACGGAGAATGCAAAGCGCAGCTTCCGGGAGGAGATTCTCATCCGGATCTCCAGCTACGCGCGCAAGAACAAACCCTTCGACTATACCTGCCACGAGCGGCTGCGGCAGGCCATAGAAAAGAAGCTTTTCGCCGACCTCAAGGATGTGGTTAAGATTACTACCTCCAGCAAAACCCCCGACGCCGAGCAACTGAAGCGCATCAATGAGGTGATCGCCAGGTTGATTTCCGAGCACGGTTATTGCGCCATCTGTGCCAACGAACTCTTGAAGTACGTGGGTAGTCTGTTAAACAGGTAAGTACGCTCTGAAGAGCTTCTTATTCGGAAAGAGACGGTCCCGGGCCGGGTGTGAGGAGGGGTGAGCAGTGCCGGGTTTCACTGTCAACCGGGACGACTGGTCCCTGGACCGGAAGGGGGAAATCGACCGGCAGCGCCACGGCGAAAAGATGCGCGAGGCCATCAGAAAAAACCTGCCCGACATCATCAGTGAAGAAAGCATTATTCTCTCGGATGGACGGAAGGTCGTCAGGGTGCCCGTTCGTTCCCTGCAGGAGTACCGCTTCCGGTTCGATGAACGCAAGCGGCAGCACGTCGGCCAGGGCACGGGTAGGAGCAGGGTGGGCGACCTGGTGGGAGGTGCGGGCGCATATGGCGGCGGGGGCCGGGGGGCCGGAAACGAACCGGGGGCCGATTACTACGAGACCGAGGTCACCGTTGAGGAGCTTGCGGAAGTAATGCTGGAAGAATTCGGTTTGCCGCACTTGCGCCGGACACCCAAGACTAGTGCGGTATCAGGGGGAGTCAGGTTTAACGACATCCGCAAAAAAGGGATTATGGCCAACCTGGACCGGCGCCGCACGATCAAAGAGGTAATCAAGAAGAACGCGGTGCGCGGGAAGCCCGGTTTCAGCAATATTACGCCGGAAGACTTGCGTTTCAAGACGTGGGAAGAGAGTAAGATGCCCCACGCCAGCGCCGTCGTACTGGCGATGATGGATACCTCCGGCTCGATGGGGCCTTTCGAGAAATACATCGCCCGTACCTTCTTCTTCTGGATGGCGCGCCTTCTTCGCCTGAGGTATGAGGGGGTGGAAATGGTCTTTCTGGCCCACCATACCGAGGCCAGGGAGACCACGGAGGAAGAGTTTTTCACCAGGGGAGAGAGCGGCGGCACGCGCTGCTCCTCCGTTTACCGCCTTGCGCTCGATATCATCGCCGAACGTTATCCCCCTCGTCTCTACAATGTCTACGCCTTCCACTTTTCCGACGGTGACAATCTCGTCTCGGACAACGACCTTTGCGTGCTGTACGTACAACG
>DMDP01000027.1 GCA_003445475.1 Peptococcaceae bacterium
CTCTTCCGATCTGGGACGTGCCCGCCGCCGTGGTGGAGCGGGCCGACCTGGTCACCGAGATGCGGGAAATCAAGCACCCCTACGCGCAGGGTGTGAAGGCGCAAAGGGGAATTGAGTACTGAGGAAGAAATGGGGCCGGTTTTGCGGCGGCGTCCGGGGAGGAGCTTCCGGTCGGCGGCGCGAATATAATAAACCGGTGATGGTATGGAGTGGCAAACCGTTAAAAGACCGGAGATTCCTAAAAAGCACGTTGGCAGCCGCCGGCGCCGCCTGTTGCAGGTGGCGGTTGCCTGTCTGCTGGTTGCCTTTCTGGCCTGGGGGGGCTACGCCTGGGCGCAAAAGGAGATCACCGTCGTTGACGAGGGTAAAGAGATACAGGTCACGGCTTTCGGCGGCACGGTGGCATCGGTCCTGGAGGCTGCCGGGATTGCCCTGGGGCCGAAAGACGCGGTCAAACCCGGTCTGGATACCCGGGTACAGGATGGGATGCGGGTCGAGATCACCAGGGCCATCGAGGTGCGCGTTGTCAACGGCGAGGTGGAGCGGGTCGTTCTCACCTGCGCCCGCACGGTCGGCGAGGTGCTCAGGGAGTGCGGTATCGACCCGGGTGGCCGGGACATTATATCCCCGTCGCCGGATACGCCGGTGAGCGATAAAACCACGATCAACATAACGCGGGTTACGACCAGGGTCGAGGAGAAGCGGGTGCCCGTGCCGTACGGTACGCGGCGGGAGAACAGCGTGACGCTTCCGTCCGGCCAGGTGCGCGTCGCGCAGGCAGGCATCCCCGGCGAGGAACTGCAGCGCTGGGAGGTTGTCCTGCACAACGGCAAGGAAGTCGGGCGCCGGCTTATCGAGCGGAAGATTGTGAAGCCACCGCGCGACAAGGTGGTTCTCGTCGGCATGGCTTCCACGGTTTCCCGCGGTGTGCCCGCGGATCTCCGCTACAGCCGCGTAATCAACATGCGTTCCACGGCATACACCTATACCGGCCGTAACACCGCCTCGGGTGTGCCGCCTTCGCGGGGCACGGCGGCGGTGGACCCCAAGGTTATTCCCCTGGGAACCCGGTTGTACGTAGACGGGTACGGCGCGGCACGGGCACTGGACGTGGGAAGCGGCATCAAAGGCAACCGGATCGACCTTTTCTTCCCGACGCGCAGCGAGGCGTTATCGTGGGGAGTAAGGTGGGTTAACGTGTACATCCTGGAGTGAGGGGGCAAAAGGCCCCCTTTACTATTCATATAGGCAGGATGATAGATGACCTTGAATTTGACATCGCCCGCCGATGTACGGGCGCTGCTGACCCGGTATGGGATCGTCCCGCGCAAGAGTTTGGGGCAGCATTTCCTGGTCGCGGCCCCGGTGCTCGACAAAATTGTCGGCAGCCTGGCAGCGGGCGCGGGCGATACGGTGGTGGAAATCGGCCCGGGCCTTGGGGTTCTTACACAGCGGTTGGCGGCGACCGGGGCCTCGGTAATCGCCGTGGAGCTTGACGGCCGGCTGTTGCCTGTTCTGCGCGAAACCCTGGCCCCGTATCGCAACGTAAGGGTATTGCACGGCGACGCCCTGGAGGTGGATTTCCAGGCGCTCGCGGCGGCGCACGGCGGTAAAACGCCCTACAAGGTGGCCGGCAACCTGCCTTACAACATCACGGGGCCCCTGGTGGCGCGCCTGCTCCGGGAACCGTATTCCATCGAGCGCCTGGTGCTCATGGTGCAAAAGGAAGTCGCCGACCGCTTTGTGGCGCAGCCGGGCACCAGAGATTACGGATCCCTGACCGTCCTGGTGCGATACCGCACGCACTGCCGCGTTGTGGCCGGGGTGTCTCGCCGCTGCTTTTACCCCCCGCCGGAGGTGGCCTCGGCGGTGGTGCAGATGGTGGTGCGTGAAGAGCCCCCGGCGGCGGTCCTTGACGAGCACCTTTTCTGGCGGGTGGTGCGGGCGGCCTTTGCCCAGCGGCGCAAAACGCTGAAGAACGCCCTCAGGGCACAGATGGGCATGGATACCGGGTACTGGGAGCGCGTGCTCGCGCAGGCCGGCATCGACCCGCAACGCAGGGGTGAAACCTTGAGTATCGGCGAGTTCGCCGCCCTCACCAACGTCCTGGCAGAGGCAACCGGCGGCAAGGATGACGTCTGACAGGCTCCGGGCGTGGTATAATATCGGTGATAAGAGCCGGAAGAAGGGTGAAACGATGTACCTGGTCAGCCCCACCAAGGGGAGGATGACCTTCGAACAGATGATGGAAGACGTTATGGCCTACATCACCGGCCTGCCCAGTTCATCGTACAAGATAATCATCGGGTCGGACTCGCAGGTCATAAGGGGGCAGACCTGCTTTATCACCGCGGTCATCGTCCACCGGCTGGGGAAGGGGGCACGGTATTACTACCGGCGCAAAATGCACCGCAAGGTGAAGAGCCTGCGCCAGAAGATTTTCTTCGAAACCGCGCTCAGCCTCGAACTCGGCGGGCAGGTGGCGAAAAGGTTCGCCGAATTGGGGCACGAGGATCTGAAGGTGGAAATCCACATCGACGCCGGCACCCACGGAGAGACGAAAGAACTGATCCGCGAGGTGGTCGGCATGGTTACGGGGTCGGGGTTCAAGGCCAAGATCAAGCCGGAGGCGTACGGTGCCTCGTGTGTAGCCGACCGGCACACCAAGTAGCGGGGTCGAAGGACGCCAGAAGGTCCCGGCGCCGGTGGCGGTGGTAGCCTACATAGGTGCGGCCGCCCCAGGTCCGGGATCTTTTTTGTCCTCGGAAGACGCGGTAGGCCTCGATGCAATCGCCGACGATGGTCTCGGCTATGCGAGAAGCGTGTTCTTCGCTCCTGACGGGCGAACCCAGAAGGGAATGGGGTATCGCGGCCCCGACGGCGATGCGCAATCCCTCCCGGGCGGCCAGGGCCAGGGCCACCGGCGGGACGGCCAGCTCGGGGGCCGGGATGCGGGCAAGAAAGCGCGCGGAGACCGCGTGCGGGCCGTGCGAGGGCGACGCCGCCCCCAGTTCGGCGCGCCCGATGACCCGGTTGAGAAGGGCGCGGACACGCAGAAGCTTCACCGCGAGGGGTTCGCGCGGGCAGCCGTGCGGGTAGCAATCGGTGAGCGCCAGGTCCGCGCCCCGTTGCACGGCGTCCACGAGGGCGACCAGGGCGGGGCGGATGTCTCCGCCCATGTCCCCGTCCACGAACAGGACACAGCCGGCCCCGGCTTCGCGGGCGCAAAGCGCCCCCACCGCGCGCGGTACGTCAACCCCAAGGGGCTCATCGAAGAAAACCGGCGCCACGCGCGCGCCGGCCCGGGACCGCACGGCGGCCGCCGTCCCGTCGGTACTTCCGTTCACCACCGGGATTACCAGTGCGGCCCCGGCGGCCAGAACGAGGTCGATTACCTTCTCTATGCTCTCGACCTCGTTGCGCGCCGGCACAACGGCGACCAGCATCGGCACCTCTCCCTCCGCCACAGCCTCCGGCATACCCCGGTACTTCGCCTGTAAAACAGGATATGGGATAATTTCCCGGTATGTGCTCGTGCCTCCCGGGAGCGCCTCTCCTTATGCCAACATATGATAGGGTAAGCATAAATTGGTAAAGAGAAAGGAGAGGTCCGGGTGGCCAGAATTGCCAAGGGAGACGTTGTTGCCAGGCGTTCCTACAAGATGGACATCTACTTTAAGGTGTGCGACCTGTACGTCGCCGGCGACGGGAAGGAGCACGCCCTCCTGAGGGGCATCGACGTGCGGCTGCTGGCGGACGCCCCGGTGGATGACCTGGTGAAGGTGACGCCGGCGGATGTGGCGGCGCACTGGCGCAACATTATGGAGAAAAGCGGGGAGTGGATAAGAAGGGCCTTCACGCGCCGGCAGGATACGCTGCCCTTCCTGAACCGTGGAGGAGAGATAGAAACTTTTGACGTGCCCGGGCGGGTGCTGCACGTGGACGGCGACCCCGATTACCTGGAACTATGCGAGACGACGTACAGGCAGCTCGCTGTGCCGTACCACACTTACCACGTCAGCGAGCAGGAACAACCGAACCGGATAGGTGATCTTCTGCGCAAACACCATCCCGACATCCTCGTCTTGACCGGGCACGACGGCTTCTTAAAGGGAAAAAAGAACTTTGCCGACCTCGCTTCATACCGGAACTCGAAGCACTTTGTGGCCGCCGTGCTGGCCGCGCGCCAGTACGAGAAGAGCCGCGACGACCTGGTAATTTTCGCCGGCGCCTGCCAGTCGCACTACGAGGCGCTGCTGGATGCCGGCGCCAACTTCGCCAGCTCTCCGCGGCGCGTGATGATTCATGCCTTCGATCCGGTATTCATCGTAGAGAAAATCGCCTACACCCCCACGTACAAACCCATTCCGCTAAAGGAAATCATTGAGGCGACCATCACCGGTTTTCCCGGTATCGGCGGCGTGGAAACCTGGGGCAAGTACCGCCTGGGCGCGCCGAAGTCCCCTTATTGAGGGCAACCGGTCATTAAAGCAAGACCCGGCCGCGAAGCCGGGTAATTTGTTTCACGGGGTACTCGGAAAAGACGTCTTCCGGACTTTTAAGGGTCTATCTGCTCGGCGCCGATTTCGACGGCCTTCACGTTGTCAAGGCGAATAATAATGGCCCTCATTCTCTGTTTTTCGACCAGGCAGCCGTCACAGAAGAACTTGAGGATGAGGAACTGGCCGGGGGCCGGCAGCAGGACCAGAACGTTCAGTACGGGGATAACAATGAGTTTTTTGCCGTTTAAAACCTTCTTGCAGCACGCGCCGCATTCGAATTCAACGGCAATGGTGTGCGTCCCCTTTTCTGTAAGGCCCTCGATCAGAGACGTCAGGCTTTGCAGCGACACGTCCTGCGCGTCATCCGGCAGGGGCAGGGCAAGAGTGCTTCCGTCGGGAAGCGAAACCTGGTATGCCATGCGTACCACTCCTTTGGAATATTTTGTTTCAACATATGTGGCTTTGCCTGCGGGTGTTACACCTGCCGGGAGCGCCATACATGTTCTGGCATTACCTTAACATTCTATACTTTACTGTCATATAATGGCATGGCAGAAAGGAAGGGATGCTTGTGACCGGTGCGACCGCCTTCAGTATTATCGACGACGTGCCGGTAATCGGCCCCCGTTTTCGCTCCCGGGAAAGCGCGGTGGCCGCCGTGCGGGAGGTGGTCGAGTACGTGGAGCACCTGGCCGACCCGGCGGCGGCAGGTTGCAGCGTGGAATTCATCGCGCAGGGTGCCGGTCCGGTCACCCTACAGATAACCGCGGGGGACGAAATACTCGCGCGCCTGACGGGTCTTGACGAGTTGACCCTCTGGCGCTTCAAAAAGACCTTTAAAAAAAAAGATGTTTATCCTGACCGCCTTTATCGACCGGGACGGCGGAT
>DMDP01000095.1 GCA_003445475.1 Peptococcaceae bacterium
GGGGGATTGGTGTTCAGGGTGAACTCCCGCATCACCAGGTCCTTGTTCTGCGGAACCCGGAACACGCGCCGCAAAACCCCCGCGTTGTCCTCGAGCGCCCGCAAAAGGGGGAGCTTTTGCCGCAGCACTTCGTCCGGCGCAAAAGATGCGCCCGGCTTTTGCCGCGATGAACCTCCCCCTGCCGTGCCGCCCTGTTGGCCGCCGGCCCCCTTGTTCTGTCCGGCGCCCGGCCCGCGTTCCGGGGCCGGCGCCGTAAAAGTCATTAGTTTGACGATGCGGCGGACCAAGCGCAAGTCCTTGTACCTCCCGGCGTCGTTCCTCCAATTAGGTAGGATAACCGCCGGGAAGGGAAAACTATGTAAAATTATAGCTTCCGGCAGGAAACGCGGCGCCGGTGGAAAAATACGGTGCAAGAGGGGGGATTGCGCCTGGGCATCTTCAACCGCATGGGATGGCTCTGGACCCTGGTCCTGCCCATGGGCATCGCGGTGGCCATCGCGTGGCTGGGCATAAAAAACCCCGACCTGCCGCGCATATACTTCATCGTCGGTTTCCTGGCCGCCCTCGTCATCCTGCCGGCGGTGTTCATCCTGCTAAAAATTCTCGCCACGCCGGTGGTCGACGAGGAGGTGGTGGCGGTCGGGGTGCGGGGGGAGCGACATATCGAAATCAGGCACCCGGACGGTGTCGTGGCCAGCTACTACCACCCGGACCTGGCCAGGGCCTTCCGGTCCGGCCGCGTCCGCAGAGGCGACCGCCTCCGCGTCCTGGTACGCCGGCACGAACAGATCCTGCGCTGGGAAGAGATTGTCTAACCCAGCACGCGCGCCTTGCACGCCCGGGCCACGTCCAGACGTGCCTGGAGCAGCGTCAGGACGAGGTCTTCCCCGTACTGCTTGATCTCTTCCACCCTGGCATCGTGCAGCATTTCCTTTAGCTGGTAGTCGACTTCCTCGGGGTGGTACCCAATAGCAATAAGCTTCTGCCGCAGTTGGGCCAGCGTCAAGGCCTGCGCCCCCCTTCTGTCGAAAGGGAGTCTTTTTGGTATAGTTTAGCACATGCCCTGCCGCGCCCGCATAGGACCCGGGTCTCATTTCCCTGGGACCGCGGTCTCATTGCGTTCCTATCGGCCCGGCGGCAAGGTACCGCTCGCCCCCGTCGGGAAGCAGAGTCACCACCACCTTGCCCCGGTTTTCCGGCGCGGCGGCGATCCTGAGCGCGGCGGCCACCGCCGCGCCGCCCGACGGACCGGCCAGCAGGCCCTCCTCCCGGGCCAGCCTCCGGGCCGTTTCCAGGGCCTCTTCGTCCGTCACCGTCATGACCCGGTCGATTAAGTCCCGGCGGAGGACGGCCGGTACGAACCCCGGACCGATCCCCTGGATGGCGTGCAACCCCGGCCGCCCCCCGGAAAGCACCGCCGAGGCCGCAGGCTCGACGGCCACAATGCGCACCGCCGGCCGGCGCGACCGGAGCACCTCCGCCACGCCGCTGAGCGTACCGCCCGTCCCGACACCGGCCACAAAGAAGTCGATCCTGCCCCTGGTGTCCCGCCAGATTTCCTCGCCAGTGGTGGCCCTGTGGGCCGCCACGTTGGCCGGGTTGTCAAACTGGCGCGGCAGAAAAGAACCGGGAATTTCGCGGGCAATCTCCTCCGCCCGGCGCACGGCGCCGGCAATGCCCTCCGCGCCCGGCGTCAGGACCACCTCCGCCCCGTAGGCCGCCAGGAGCCGCCGCCGCTCTACACTCATGGTTTCCGGCATGGTCACCACCAGGCGGTAGCCGAAGCGGGCGCACAGCCACGCCAGGCCGATCCCCGTGTTGCCGCTCGTCGCCTCCACCACCGTGCCGCCGGGGCCGAGCAGCCCCTTTTCCTCGGCGTCGCGCAGCATCCACAACGCCGCGCGGTCCTTGACGCTGCCGCCGGGATTGAAAACCTCCAGCTTCGCCAGCACCGTGGCAGGGAGGCCGGCCGCTACCCGCAGCAGGGGAACAAGCGGGGTATTGCCGATGAGGCCGATAAGCGGGTCGTCCATCCTGATCACCGATCAAAAACCTCCCGGTAACATTTTAAGAGATTGTATTGTAAGGAAGCATTTCCCGCAACACCACCAGAATATTTCTCCCTTAAGTCGCCTGGGCGCAGGCCGATAATTAGGTAGCAAAAGAGGGCGTTGTCGCATTTCGATGCAGGGAGGGAGAATTTTGGCGCACGTATGGTCGTTGCGGCGGGTGCTGCGGCTTGTCGTCGCCCTGTGTGTTGTTGTGGCGGTGGCCGCCTGCGCCGCTGCGGGCATCTTCTTCAGCCGGCAGCACGTCTCTATGACTCTCGAGGAGTCGCTCAAAAAGGACCTTGTGCTCAGCTACCAGTTGATCGACGAACGCTACCCCGGCCCCTGGGCCGTTAGAGGCGGGAAACTTTACAAGGGCGATACCCTGATGCACGAAAACTTCCCGGTCGTCGACGCCATCGCCAAGGCCACCGGCGACGCGGTGACCATCTTCATGGGCGACACCCGCGTCAGCACCACGGTGAGCGACGAGGCCGGCAAGCGCAAGGTCGGCACCAAGGCCGCGCCGTACGTGGTGGACACCGTACTGAAACAAGGGAAGGACTACTACGGCGTGGCGGACGTGGCCGGAACGAAGCACCTGACGGCGTACATGCCGATCCGCGACGCCTCCGGAAATATAGTCGGCATGTGGTTCGTCGGCGTCCCGCTCACCCACCTGGCGGCCACCGTCAACAAACTGACGTGGTCGATTTCGCTCATCGGCATCGTGATGCTGGTGGTGGTGCTGGCCGTCCTGATTCCCCTGACCAACAGCTTCACCAACCCCATCCGGGAGACGGCCGCGGTGCTGGACCGGGTGGCGCAGGGCGACCTGACGGTCCGCCTCGGAGGGCAGCGGTTTAGAGCGCTCGCCCTGCTGACGGATGCCGCCAACCGGATGATCGACCAGTTGCACGACCTGACGCGGCGCGTGCAGGACGCCGCGGTGCAGGTGGCCGCCCAGAGCCAGGAATTGTCCGCGTCCGCCGAGGAAGCAACCGCCGCCGTCGAGACCGTTAGCGCCACGGCCCAGCAGCTTTCCGCCGGGGCCGAGGAGACCGCCGCCCACGCCCAGACCGCCGCCGAGGCCTCCGACAAGGTGGAAACACAGGCCAAAGAGGGCATGCAGGCGGTGGACGGCGCGGTGCAGCAGATCAAGAGCGCGCAGCAGACCGTGGACCAGGGGGCCAGGCTGGTGAAGCAGCTCGGCGAGCGGTCGGCGGCCATCGGCCAGATAACCGAGGTCATCAAGGGCATCGCGGAGCAGACGAACCTCCTGGCCCTGAACGCCGCCATCGAGGCGGCGCGCGCCGGGGAACACGGGCGCGGCTTCGCCGTGGTGGCCGAGGAGGTGCGCAAGCTGGCCGAGCAGTCGGCGCAGGCCGCCGGGGAAATCACCGGTATCATCGCGGAGATCCAGAAGGGAACGACCGAAGCCGTCGCGGCCATGGACCGCGCTTCCGCCGCCGTACACGAAGGGGTGGCCACCGTATCCCAGACCCAGGTGCGCTTGAAAGAGATCCTGGCAAGCGTGGCGGCAACCCTTACGGAGATCCGCGACATTGCCCGGGCCACCGACCAGGCCAGCCAGGGCAGCCAGAACGTAGCCCACTCCGCCCAGGAAATGAGCCAGATGATCCAGCAGGTGGGCCAGCTGGCCCAGGATCTGGCCAGGCGGGCGGAAGAACTCCAGGAGGCCACCAGGGTCTTCAAACTGTGATACCCGAAAATGCCGAAGAAAAAACCCCGCTTTCCGCGGGGTTTTCCATTTACATCATGTCCGGCGGCATGCCGCCCCCACCTAACTTATTCTTTTCCTTCTCCGGAATCTCCGCCACCAGCGTTTCGGTGGTCAGGATCATGGCGGCGATGCTTGCCGCGTTCTGCAGCGCGGTGCGGGTCACTTTGACCGGGTCGATAATACCGGAGGCGATCATGTCCTCGTACTCGCCGGTAAGGGCGTTGAAACCGATGCCCGGCTTGGACTGCCGCACCTTCTCCACCACCACGGAGCCCTCGTAACCGGCGTTGGTGGCAATCTGCCGCAGCGGCTCTTCCAGGGCGCGCTTGATGATCTCCACGCCCGTCTTCTCGTCCGGAAACTCGGCCTGGATCTCGTCGAGGGCCGAGATGGCGTTGACCAGCGCCGTCCCGCCGCCCGGAACGATGCCCTCCTCCACCGCCGCGCGGGTAGCATTGAGGGCATCCTCGATGCGGAGCTTCTTCTCCTTCATTTCTGTTTCGGTGGCTGCGCCGACCTCGATGACGGCGACGCCGCCGGCCAGCTTGGCCAGCCGCTCCTGCAGCTTCTCCTTGTCGAAGTCCGAGGTGGTTTCCTCGATCTGCTTCTTGATCTGGGCGATGCGCTTGGTAATGTTATCCGGATTGCCCTGCCCGCCGACGATGATCGTCTCGTCCTTCTTCACGCGGACCTGGCGGGCGCGTCCGAGCATGTCAATCGTCGTCTTGTCGAGCTTCAGACCAAGTTCCTCGGAAACCACCTGGCCGCCCGTGAGAATGGCGATGTCTTCGAGCATGGCCTTGCGCCGCTCGCCGAAGCCGGGCGCCTTAACCGCCGCACAGGACAGCGTGCCCCGCAACTTGTTCACCACCAGCGTGGCCAGGGCCTCGCCCTCCACGTCCTCGGCGATGAGCAGCAGCGGCTTGCCCGTTTGCAGGACCTTTTCCAGGATGGGCAGGATGTCGGTTACGGCAGATACCTTCTTGTCGGTGATGAGGACGTAAGGCTCGTTGAGGGTAGCCTCCATCCGGTCGGCGTCGGTGATAAAGTAGGGGGAGATGTAGCCGCGGTCGAAGTTCATGCCCTCAACCACTTCCAGCGAGGTGCCGATGCCCTTGGACTCTTCGACGGTGATGACGCCGTCCTTGCCCACCTTCTCCATGGCGTCGGCCACAAGCTCGCCGATGGTTCTGTCGTTGGCGGAAATGGAAGCCACCTGGGTAATGGCGTCCTTGGTTTCCACCGGCTTGGCGATCTTCTTCAGTTCCTCGACGGCCTTTTCCACGGCCTTCTCAATGCCCCGCTTGATCAGCATCGGATTAGCCCCGGCGGCCACGTTCTTCAGCCCGGCGCGCACAATGGCCTGCGCCAGCACGGCAGCCGTCGTCGTCCCGTCGCCGGCCACGTCGTTGGTCTTCGTGGCCACCTCCTTGACAAGCTGGGCACCCATGTTCTCGAGCGGATCGGCCAGTTCGATCTCCCTGGCGATGGTAACACCGTCATTCACGATCTGCGGCGAACCGAACTTCTTTTCCAGGACCACGTTGCGCCCTTTCGGGCCAAGCGTCACGCGCACGGCGTCTGCCAGGGCGTTCACGCCCCGCTCCATAGCCGCCCGTGCATCTTCGGCGTAGACGATCTGCTTACCAGCCACGCTTACAACCCCCTTCGATATGGTTTATTCCAGGACACCGAGGATATCGGCTTCGCGCAGGATGAGATATTCTTCGCCGTCGATCTTGACCTCGTTGCCGGCGTACTTGGAATACAGCACCTTGTCGCCGGCCTTGAGCTCGATGGCCACGCGCTGCCCGTTGTCAAGCAGGCGGCCCGGGCCCACGGCCACAACCTCGCCCTTCTGGGGCTTTTCCTTGGCCGTATCGGGAAGCACGATCCCTCCTTTAGTTTTTTCCTCCATAGGCAAGGGCTTGACCACTACGCGGTCTCCTAAAGGCCTGATCACACGTACCCCTCCTTGACTGGATTTTTTATTAGCACTCAAGCCTAGGGAGTGCTAACAAGCGCCAAGTAATATAATATATAACTCGCACCCGGAAGACAAAATGCCAAAAACGGTCAGGACAGTTTTTCCTGACCCACTTTAACCGCATTTTCTTTCTTTTTCTTTTACTGGCGCGCGATATTCTTACTTCTTACCATCGCAGGCATTCCCGCCCTGCGCCAAGTATTATTGCCGCTGCAGGAAAAAGTTATACAGGAATGAAGTTCTGCAACACATTCCCCTAGAAGCAGCCCAGCTCGCAGCCGTAAATCTTAACGCCCAGCACGTCGGCCGCCCTGCCGACAACGCGGGCCGGCACACCCAGTTCCCCGGCCAGGGCGCGCGCCCGGGGACAACTGATCCGCCCTTCCGGCGCCGCCCGGCGCACCGCGTCGAGCACCTTATCCGGTACCTCCACGTCCTGCCCGCGCGCTCGGTCTGCCCTGTCTTGCATGGCACCAACCTCCCGCAATGATAAAATTTCTTTTTTTGGCATACGTCTCTTAGTTTATAATAAACGCGAAGGCGCGAAAATTCTAGAGAAGTCTTCCCAGGAGGTATCGGAGACGTGGTCGACTACCGACCGGTCACCTCCCTGCGCCCCGTCTACAGACGGGACAGGGCGGGCAAGACCCACGGTTGGGACGAAGTGGTGACGGAAACCGCCTACCGGCTCTATGTCAACGGCGAACTGTGGACCGAGTTTCTGTGCCTGCCCACCGATCTGGAGTACTTGGCCCTGGGACACCTGGCACTTGCCGGGCGTATCGGCAGCGCCACCGACATAGGTGAACTCACCCACGACGCTGCAAACGGCGCGATTCGCGTTAAGCTGGCGCCGGGAGCACGAACGCCGGCGCCCGCGGACCTTTGCGGCGGTTCCGACATCCGGCTTCCGGCGGAAGCCGTCCTCTCCCTGGCCGCGCAGTTGCCGACCGTTTCCAACCTCTTTCGGCGGACCGGCGGCGTCCACACAGCCGGGATCGCGAAGGGGGACCGGCTTCTCTTCTTTTTCGAGGACACGGGCCGGCACAACGCGCTGGACAAGATTTACGGGCGCTGCTTGCTCGAAGGCATTCCCACCCGGGACAAGGTGCTTCTCTTCAGCGGGCGGGCCACCGCCAAGGTGGTCACGAAAGTGCGGCAAATGGGCATCCCCGTCCTGGTGTCGCGGGCGGCAACGACATCCCTCGCGCTGGACCTGGCCGAGGAGGCCGGCATTACCCTCGTGGGTTTCGCGCGGCCGGACCGGTTAAACGTTTACACGCACCCCGAACGCATCACCGGGTTTTTATGATTTCCTCTTCCGAGATGACGAGGTGCAGGCGGTAATCGTGCGGCGCGGGGTAAACCGTGGGGCATAACTGGAAGGCATACGCCAGACCGGCCGTAACCGCGCGCCCGGCCACCGGCAGAAACCGGTCGTAACAGCCGCAACCGTAGCCGAGGCGGTAACCGCGTGTGTCGAAGGCCACGCCCGGCACCAGGACCAGGTCGATCGTCTCCGGTGCCACAACTGCGTACGTGCCGGGCGCCGGCTCGGGAATGCCGAAGGCGCCACGGACCATTTTCCCCGGGTAGGCGCGGAGGGCGGCCGCCACCATTGTCCGGCTGCGGGGATCGGTGACCGGGACGGCGACGCGCTTGCCGGCGGCAAGGGCGTACCGGATGATACCCCCCGTGGCCACCTCGTTGCGCACCGCGACGTAGGCCATCACCGTTTCGGCCTCGTGGAAGGCGGGCAATTGCAGCACCGCCGTCGCCACCGCCGCGCTCCGGCCCAGCGCTTCGACCGGAGACAAGCCGCGCCGGCGGGTTAGCATGGCGCGGCGCAGTTTGTCTCGTTCTTCTTTCAGCTCCACGCTGCCTGTTCGACCTCCAGGTTGGCCACCGCGTTCAGGGTCATGGGCGCTGTTTCTCCCCGCAAATACCTGTAATACCCGGCGCAGGCCACCATGGCCGCGTTGTCGGTACAGAGGGCGGGGGGCGGGACGTTTACCCTGAACCCCGCGGGCTCGGCCCGGGACAGGAGCTCCCGGCGCAGT
>DMDP01000174.1 GCA_003445475.1 Peptococcaceae bacterium
ACCAGGAGCCGCGGCGAAGGGCCGTTCCGGCACGAGGGTCTGTAATTCACACCGGGAGCCAAATCACCGAACACCGGAGCGCGTAAGCCAAATCCCCTCGGCCACCTGCAACCGTCGGCCATTATTACTTCCCCACACAAAACTCCGCGAAAATCCGGTCGATTATTTCCTCGTCTGCCGTCACCCCGGTAATTTCGCCCAGAGCGTGCAGCGCGCCGTAAAGGTCGACGGCCACGATGTCCAGCGGCAGACCCTTTTCCACCCCGCCCACGGCGTCCCGGATGCACTCCGCCGCCCGCTCCAGCGCCGCCCGGTGCCGGACGTTCGTTACCACCGGCGTCTCCCCACCCGCCGGCAGCCTGCCGATGACGTTCCCGATCGCCTCGCCCACGTCGGCGATACCGGTTCCGTCCTTAGCCGAGGCCCTCACCACCGGCACATCCCCCGCCAGCTCCCTGACCGCCTCCCCCGGAATACCTTCCGGAGCCAGGTCGATTTTGTTCACCACCACGATCCGCCGCTTTCCTTCGGTCAAGGCCGCCGCCTCCCGGTCTCCCGCGTCTATCCCCTGCACCGCGTCCAGGACCAGCAGGACCACGTCGGCCTCCCCGATCTTCCTCCGCGCCAGCTCGATACCCATTCTCTCCACAATATCGCCCGTCTCCCGCACGCCGGCCGTGTCCGCAAGGCGCACCGGGATCCCCCCGATCCGCGCCATCTCCTCGATGACGTCCCGCGTCGTCCCCGGCACTGCCGTCACCAGCGCGCGCTCCTCCCCGAGCAGCGCGTTTAAAAGCGACGACTTGCCCACGTTCGGCTTCCCCACAATAACCACCGCCAGCCCTTCCCGGTAGACGCGCCCGGTCTCACTGGTCGCTACCAGCTTTTCGATGTCGTCCCCGATGCGCTGCAGCCGGGCGCGCAGTTCGTCTGCCGCCGGCGCACCGACGTCCTCCGGGAAGTCGATGCTGCCCTCGATCTCCGCCTGCACTGCCACAAGTTCCTCGCGGAGCTTTTCCACCCCGGCCCCCAGGACACCGCGCAATTGGGAAACCGCCACGTCCATACTTTCCCGCGTCTTGCTGCGGATGATGTCCAGGACGGCCTCGGCCTGGGTGAGATCGATGCGCCCGTTCACAAATGCGCGCCTGGTAAACTCCCCCGGCTCGGCCAAGCGGGCCCCCGCCTTGAGCACCGCCTGCAGCACCCGCGAAACCGCCATCCAGCCGCCGTGGCAGTTGATTTCCACGACGTCCTCCCGCGTGTAGCTGTGCGGGGCACGCATGACGGACAAGAGCACCTCGTCGATGACCTCCCCGGAGGCCGCATCGACAACGTGCCCGTAATACATGCGGTAACCCGGCTTTTCCGCCCAATCCCCGGCCCGCGCGGCCCGGAAAACCCGGCCGGCGACCTCCAGGGCCTCCGGTCCACTCACCCTAATAATGCCGATGCCCCCCTCACCGGGGGGCGTCGCAATGGCCGCAATCGTATCGAACACGGTTCTTCACCTTACTTCTTCGGTGCAATGACGATCTTCCGGAACGGCTCCTCCCCCTCGCTGAAGGTGTAGATATCGTTCCTTCCCCGCAGCGTCATATGGATGATCCGCCGCTCCTGCGGGTTCATAGGCTCCAGGACCACGCTCCGCCCGCGCCGCCGCGCCTTCTCGGCCAGGCGCAGGGCCAGGCGCTGCAGAGTCTCTTCTCTTTTCTTTCGATACCCCTCGATGTCCAGAACCACCCGCTTCCTGTCGGCGCAGTTCCTGTTAACCGCCACGTTCACCAGGTATTGCAGTGCATTCAGGGTCTCGCCGCGTCGGCCGATAAGCACACCCAGGTTTTTCCCTTCCAGGCTGATATAGACGGTATCGCCTTCCTCGCGCGTCGCGATCTCCGCTCCGAGCTCCATCGCGTCCACTACGTCCCTAACAAGCCGCACCGCCTTTTCGCAGACGCTCTCTTCCACGCTAACCCGGACGCGCGCCGCCCGGCCGCCGATGATCCCCAGAAACCCTCTCGCTCCTTCTTCCAGCACCTCTACCCGTACGCGCTCCCGGTCGACACCCAATTCCTCAACGGCTAACGCCACCGCCTCTTCTACCGTCCTAGCGCTCTTTTCGACCGCCCTCACCTTGTGGCACTCCCTCCTTAACGGGCACGATCTGGCGGTTGACGATATACTGCTGCGCTGTACTCAGCACGTTGAAAACGACCCAGTACAAGGAAAGCCCCGCGGCGATAGTCGACGCGATCCAGGCGATGAAAATCGGCATGAACAGGGTCATAAACCGCGTCGTGGGCTCCTGTGCGGTGCCCCCGGGCATGGTCATCTTCGACTGAATGTAGGTGGTGACGCCCGCCAGTATCGGTAGGATGTAATACGGGTCGGGGTCGCCGAGAGTACGAATCCAGAAAAATCCGGCGTGGGCCATGTCCGCGTATTCCATCGTATACAGCGCCCGGTAGAGCGCGATCAGGATCGGCAACTGCACCAGCAGCAAAAGGCAACCGGCCATCGGGTTGACCTTGTGCTCCCGGTACAGCTCCATAATGGCCTGCTGCATCTTCTGCGGGTCTTTCTTAGCGTACTTTTGCTGGATCTTCTTGATCTCCGGCTGCAGCTTCTGCATGCCGACCATCGACTTCATCTGCAGGTGCGTAAGCGGGTACAGCACCACCTTCACCAGGACCGTGAGAAAGACAATCGCCAGCGCGTAGCTCGGCACGCCCAGGGCAACCGTCCCGCCGTACAGCCAGTTGATAAGCCACTTCATACCCTCCACCAGTTCGCCAAACAATGCCACGCCCTCCTCAACTACCCTATTTCACGGGATCGTAGCCACCGGGCGAAAAGGGGTTGCACCGCAGTATGCGGTACGCCGCGAGCAACAATCCCTTTATCACGCCGTACTTGGTTACGGCCTGCACCGCGTACTCCGAGCAGGTGGGATAAAAGCGGCACGACCGCGGCAAAAAGGGTGACACGCACACCTGGTAAAATCTAATGCAGGTGACGATCACCCTGCGCATCTTTAATCACCCCGATAATTTTCGCCGCCCGCAGCAGTTCCTGTTCCAGGCTACGAGAACCCTCGCCGGCGGCCGCCTGGCGCGCAACCACCACGTAGTCGTATCCTTCCTTGAAGGCATTGCGGTGGCGCCGAAAGATCTCACGCAACCGCCGCCGGACGCGGTTCCGCACCACCGCCGAACCGACCCCGCGTCCCACCACCAGGCCAAACCGCGCTACGGCCCGCCCGTTCGGCAACCCGTATAACACCAAAAGACGCCCGGCCTTGTACTTTCCCCGGGCATAAACCCTCGCAAATTCCGCCCGTTTTTTGAGCGTGGGCAATCTGCCGGACGCCTTCTCGCTCCTTATCAAGCCGTCAACCGCTTCCGCCCCTTGAGCCGCCGCCTCTTGATGACCCTCCGGCCGCCCGGCGTCCTCATCCGCGCGCGAAACCCGTGCACCTTCTTCCGCCTTCTTTTCTTCGGCTGGTAGGTACGTTTCATCGCTTTGTAAACCTCCGCCTGCGACTCATCCGGGATCGGCCAATTTCCACATTGGCCAAAAACCCCCACATACCCCTCACATTATACTGAAAAAGCCCGCGCACCGTCAAGAAGAAGCGCATCCCCCGCCCGCGGCCGCCCCTAACTCCCTGTTGATAACCGCTGCCAAATCTGTTACGATGAAAAATACAGTGAGACGGGTAGTTTTGCACAGCGTGTGCATAACCCTGTGCATAAATATGTTGATGAATGAAAATTTCCGCAGGGGGACAACATGCTTGCGGCTGAACTCCATGCGGCGTGGGAGCAAGTCCTGCAACGTTTACAGAAAAAGATTAATACCCAGTCGTTCGATCACTGGATCAAGCCGTTGAAACCGGTTACCATCTACGGCAACACGGTTTTCATTGAAGTCCCCAACCACTTTTCCCGCGACTGGTTGCTGGACCGCTACGCAGGCATTTTTAAGCAGGCTTTCGAACGCACCCTCGGACATGATGTGGCCGTCCAATTCCTTCTCACGGCCGAAGTGCCGCAGGTTCTTCACGCGCTGACGCGCTTAAAAACGCGGCCCCAGGAGCGCTTCACCTACCTCAACCCGAAATACACATTCGATACCTTTGTTGTGGGTAACTCCAACCGTTTCGCGCATGCCGCCGCCCTGGCCGTCGCCGAAG
>DMDP01000220.1 GCA_003445475.1 Peptococcaceae bacterium
TCCCCCCTCTTCCCCTACCCGCCCCTCTTCCGTCCTGGCCGTGGGGGAACCGTTGCTGGGACCCGCCACCGCCGCGCTGACCGACCTTTTCCTCTGGCTGGTGCGCCTCTTTGCCGCCCTTCCCGGAGCCGCGATAACCATCCCCACACCGCCCCCGTTGCTTGTGGCGGCCTGGCTCGGCCTCCTCTACCTGGCCGGGAAGCCGGTGACCGGGGAGGGAGAGGCGCGGGGCTTGCGGCGCCTGCTCCACCGGGACAGATGGCTGGTTGCAGGCGTGGCCGCGGCGCTGGCCGCCGGCCTTTGCTTCCTGGGAACACCGCAGGGAGGCCGGCTCGAAGTCCACTTTATCGACGTGGGGCAGGGGGATGCCGCCCTGGTGCGCGCCCCGGACGGGGCGGCGGTGCTGATTGACGCCGGGGGCTGGCCGGGCGAGTACGAGGGCGCACCCGGTGCGGGCCGCCGGACGGTGGTGCCCTACTTGAAGCGGCTCGGCATACGCCGGGTGGACGCGCTGGTGCTCACCCACCCGCACGAAGACCACGCGGGGGGCGCGGCGGCGGTACTCGACGCGGTCAAGGTGGGAATGGTGGTGGTGGCGCCGGTGGCCGGGGCGGAAGACCCGCCGCCGGGATACGCGCGCCTGCTGGCCCGCTGTGCCGAGACGGACGTAAAGGTGCGCGAGGCGCGCGCCGGCGCCCGCATCAAGGCCGGGACGGCGCTCGACCTTGACGTCCTCTCCCCCGAGGAGCCGTTCTTTCACGGCACATCGTCCGATTTCAACAACAACTCCCTTGTGCTGCGGCTGCGCTACGGGCGGCACACCTTTCTTTTCACCGCCGACATCCAGCAGGAGGCCCAGGCGCGGCTGCTACTGAGCGGCCGGGACCTCCGCGCCGACGTGCTCAAGGTGCCGCACCACGGCAGCGCCGCCTTCGTGCCCCCCTTCTTCGAGGCGGTGCGCCCCGCGGTGGCCGTGGTTTCCGTGGGGACGCGCAACCGCTTCGGTCTCCCCTCGCCCGCGGCGCTGGAGAAGCTGGAAGAAGTGGGCGCCCGCGTCTATCGCACCGACCGCGACGGGGCGGTGATTGTCCGCACCGACGGCCGCACCCTGACCGTTGAAACCGGACGGGCCCGGCAACGCCCCGCCGCTTAGAAGCATTTCGGCCTCTATTTCTTGCAGTCTAGTACTTCTTTGCTTTGTCTTTCCACCAGCCGAAATTTGGCCTGGGCGCGCGGCTTGCCGCTGGAAAAAGGAAGAGCCCCGCAGGCGCGGGGCTCTTTGTCCTCACTCAATCGGCACCCGGTAGGTTCTCGGTTTGGCGGCCTCGGCCTTGGGTATGCGCACCTCCAGGACGCCGTTCTGGAGTTTTGCCTTCGCCTGCTCCGGCTTGACCTCCACCGGCAGCGGGATGGTGCGGGCGAAGCTGCCGTAGAACCGCTCGCTGTGGTAATAATCCTCGTCTTTGACGTCGCGGCCGCGCTTGATTTCGCCCTTAATGCTGATGCTGTCCGGAGCGACGCTCACTTCGAGTTCGTCCTTGGACTCAATCCCCGGGACTTCGGCGGTGGCCACGACCTCGTCTTCCGTCAGATAGACGTCGACGCGCGGTCCTGTTACCTCGCGCCATGGCGGACGCAGGAAGTCCCACATCCGGTTCATCTGCTCCCGCAGGTTTGCCAGTTCGGCAAACGGATCCCAGCGCCTGATGCTCATCGTCCCAACCTCCTTAGCGTTTATTTTGGTTGAGGTTATTTTTTCCCGCGCTCACAGGTATCTTGCAGGACAGGGTCAGGCGGTTTGCCGGGACTCCCTCGAGGAGTGACCCCGTCCACTCCTGCCATTATTTGGTGCCGTTCGCGGTTTGACTGCGGTTTGATTATAGAAAGGCCCGGTAATAAAGTCAAGTTCGTGCAAACGCCGAATTTCAAGTTGACCATCCTTTCGGGCTTGGCTTACACTGAGTAGAAAAGGCAATTGTTAGAAGATTTGGCGGGGGTGAAGGTGGTGAACGTGGTGGCGGAAATCTCCATCGTCCCCCTTGGCACCGGTTCGCCGGGCGTCGGCCGTTACGTGGCCGCGTGTGTGGGCGTTCTGGCCCGACGCGGCATTAAACACGAGGTTACGCCTATGGGCACGGTGGTCGAAGGCAATCTGGACGACATTCTGCAGGCGGTGCGGGAAATGCACGAGGTGCCGTTTGGGGCCGGTGCGCAGCGCGTAGTGACCACCGTCCACATCGACGACCGCCGGGACAAGCAGCTGACCATGGAGGGCAAGGTACGCTCCGTACAGGAGAGGCTGGGCGGTTAAGTGCGTTATTTCGAAGAACTGGTGGCCGCGATCCGGGCGGGGAAAATAGCCCCGGTCTACCTGTGGCACGGTGAAGAGGTCTACCTCCAGCGGGCCGCGCTCGAGGTCTTGAAGGCGGAGGTCCTGCCCCCCGGCACGGAATCGTTCAACTACGTGGAAGTCGACGGGGAAGGGGTTTCGCCGGCGCGCGTCGTCCGCCTGGCCCAGGAGCCGCCGGTTTTGGGGCCGGTGCGCCTGGTGGCGGTGAAGCGCGCCCTGTTTTGGACCGGGGCGGAAAGGCGGAGCGGGGCGCCGGATGAGACGCCGCTGCTCGCCTACCTCGAGCACCCGGTCCCTTCAACCTGCCTGGTTTTCATGGTGCCGCAGCCGGCC
>DMDP01000199.1 GCA_003445475.1 Peptococcaceae bacterium
CGGGGCTGCGGGTTCGGGGCGCTAAGCTTCGCGCGCAGCATCTGGGACCGCTCGCTCGCCATCTTTAAAGGGCAGGAAGACATGCAAAAAGTGTACAGCCGCCTTGAGGGGTACATACCGGACCATGTGGTGGGCGACAACACGAAATGCGTGCAGTGCCACTACTGCGTCACCCACTGCCCGGAGGGGGCCATCAACATCGAACCGAACCCCCTGGCCTACAGGGCCACGCACCACTGGCTGCCCGAATACATGCGGAACGTGTGGCTCCAGGCGGAAACGGGGGGCGTCATCCTTACCGGTTCGGGAAACGACAAGGCTTACTTCAGCTACTTTGATCACATGGTGCTCGACGCCTGCCAGGTAACCAATCCGTCCATCGACCCCCTGCGGGAGCCGATGGAGCTCAGGACCTATCTCGGCTCCAAGCCGGACGCCCTGGAATTCGAAGAGCGCCCCGACGGGAGCCTGCGCCTCCAGACCAAGCTGCCGCCACAGCTTAAGCTCGAAACCCCGATCGTCTTTGCGGCCATGTCCTACGGTGCGATCAGCCTCAACGCCCAGAAGGCACTGGCCATGGCGGCGAAGGAAGCCGGCACCCTGATGAATACCGGCGAAGGCGGCCTGCATAAAGACCTTTACCCTTACGCGGATCATATTATCGTGCAGGTGGCATCCGGCCGGTTCGGCGTGAACGCCGAGTATCTCGAGCGGGCGGCGGCGGTGGAGATTAAAATCGGGCAGGGAGCCAAACCGGGCATCGGCGGGCACCTGCCGGGCGAGAAGGTGACCGAGGACGTCTCACAGACGCGGATGATCCCGGTCGGGACCGACGCCCTTTCGCCGGCGCCCCACCACGACATCTACTCCATCGAGGACCTGGCCCAGCTCATTTACGCCATCAAGGAGGCCACCGCCTACACCAAGCCGGTTTCGGTCAAGATCGCCGCCGTGCACAACGTGGCCGCCATTGCCAGCGGCATCGCGCGCGCCGGGGCGGACATCATCTATATTGACGGGTTCCGCGGCGGCACGGGAGCCTCGCCGCTGATCATCCGCGACCACGTGGGCATTCCCATCGAGGTGGCGCTGGCCGCCGTGGACGAGCGCCTGCGGCAGGAAGGGATCCGGAACCGGGTATCTATTATCGCTGCCGGCGGGATCCGGCACAGCGGTGACGTGGCCAAGGCCATCGCCCTCGGGGCCGACGCGGTGGCCGTCGGGACGGCCGCGCTGGTGGCCATGGGGTGCCACGTGTGCCAGAAGTGCTACACCGGGAACTGCAGCTGGGGGATCGCCACGCAGCGCCCCGAGTTGGTGGCGCGCCTGGATCCCGAAAAGGCGGCCCAACGCCTGGTGAATCTCTTGCGCGGCTGGTCGCTGGAGTTGAAGGAGATCCTGGGCGCGCTCGGCACGAACGCGGTGGAGAGCCTGCGCGGGAACCGCGAGCGGTTGCGCGGCGTGGGCCTTAGCGAGCAGGACCTCAGGATTTTGGGCGTGAAGCCGGCCGGGGTCGGCATCGGAGGGGGAGATTGGTGCTCGAGATAGATGCGCAGGGTATACCGTACCGTGAGCTGAACCGCCTCATCCGGGAAGCGGTAAATGCGGGCGAGGACAGGATCAGGCTGCGCAACGTCTGCGGCCAGAGGTACATCGGGGCGGGCCTGCGCCGCCCGGTGCATATCGAAATCGCCGGCGTCCCGGGGAACGACCTGGGGGTATTCATGGACGGCCCGGCCATCAACGTGCGCAACAACGCCCAGGACGGCGTCGGGAACACCATGAACGACGGCCTGATCGTTATTGACGGAGATGCCGGCGACGTTCTCGGCTACGGCATGCGGGGCGGCGCCCTCTTCATTCGCGGCGACGTGGGTTACCGGGTGGGTATCCACATGAAGGCGTACAAGGACCAGGTACCGGTTATTGTGGTCGGCGGGACTGCGGGTGACTTTTTCGGCGAGTACATGGCGGGGGGCGTTATGGTTTTGCTGGGCGCGTACGGCAGGGCGCGGCGGCCCCTGGCCGGGGATTACCTGGGCACCGGCATGCACGGCGGCGTGATTTACCTGCGCGGCCGGGCCGACCCGGACCGGCTGGGCAAGGAGGTCCGCGCCTTCGAGCTCGACGCCGATGATGCCCGTACACTCCAGCCCTTGCTTGACCGGTTCGCGGTGTACTTCGGTACCGAGCCTCTGGATGTCGTGCGGGAGCCGTTTAGCAAACTTATTCCGGTTTCGCACCGCCCGTACGGGAGGCTTTACGCCACCTGACGGCCGGCGCTCCCCGCGACAACCGCATTGGAGGGGATAAAATGCGGTACGACCTTATCGTAATCGGCGCGGGCGCGGCGGGGCTGTCCGCCGCGGTTGCCGGAGCGCTTCACGGAACGGTAGCCCTGGTGGAAGCGGAGGCGCTGGGTGGAGGGTACGTGCGGCGGGACGTGCCGGCGGCCTTCTGGCACCGCGTGGCCGGACCGCTCTACGGGGCGCGGTGCCTGCTGGACGGACCCATGCGGCCGGGAGACGAACTGACCTTTGCGGCGCTGGCGGCGCAGAGGGATGCCGCCGTGCGTGCCTGGAGGGTCCGCGCGGAGCGCATCCTGGCGGAGATGGGCGTGGAGATCCTGTACGGCCGCGGGCGGGTCCTGGCGCCCGGCCTGGTAGGGGTGGACGGCGGTGCAGGGGAAATCCTCCTGGTGGGCGAAAACATTATTGTGGCTACCGGGACGTACTGCCGCTCCGGATGCGGCGGCGGGCGGATGGTCGCGCTGGAAGAAGCCCTGGCCCTCAGGGCCCTGCCGTGCAGCGCGGTGGTCGCGGGGAGCGACGCGCCCGCCCGAACCCTGGCGCTCGTCCTTGCCGTCTGGGGTATCCCGGTGCACCTGGTGGCGGAGGGAGAAGGTGTGGCCGCCGTGAGGCGGCTTTTGGAGGGGGCCGGGGTGCGTGTCCATGCCGGTGCCGTTACGGGCATATGCGAGGATGAGGCAGGGGTGACGGTGCGGCTCCCAGACGGCACGTGCCTGCGCGCCGATGTCGCCGTGGTTGATGTGCCGGGCGTTCCGGCGACGGCGGGCCTGGGTCTGGAGGAGTTGGGCGTTGCGGTTGCCCCCGGCGGCACCATTGCGGTCAACGCCCGCATGGAGACCTCGGTACCCGGCGTTTTTGCCGCCGGCCGGGCCGCGGGGGCGCCGTCGACCCAGACGGCGGTATGGGAGGGGTTGGTGGCGGCGTACAACGCCTGCGGGTGGCCGCTGGTGTTGCGCGCGGAGGCAGCGGCCGACATGGACATAACGCCTTTCGACGCTGCCGGCTTTTATGGTATAGTTAGCGTGGATTTCGGCATGCCATCTTAAGTTCTGGAGAGGGGATTGAGGTGCAGCATTTGACGGCAGAGGATGTCCGGCGCATAGCCAGGGAAGAGGGCGTGAAGTTTATCCGGCTTCAATTCACGGATATTTTCGGCGTCCTCAAAAACGTGGCCATCACGATCGACCAGCTCGATAAGGCCCTGGACGGCGAACTCACGTTCGACGGTTCGTCAATTGAGGGGTTCGTGCGCATTGAGGAATCGGACATGTACCTGGTACCGGATCCGAACACCTTCGTGGTTTTCCCATGGCAGACGAACGGGGGAAAGGTCGCCCGGTTGATATGCGACGTTTACACGCCGGAAGGCCGGCCGTTCATAGGCGACCCGCGCCACGTGCTGCGGCGCGCCGTGGCCGAAGCGGAAGCACTGGGTTACAGCATGCTTGTCGGGCCCGAACTCGAGTTTTTCCTTTTCCACGTGGGCGCCGACGGGCGACCGACCACCCATACCCACGACCGCGCCGGGTATTTCGACCTGGCGCCGGTGGACCTGGGTGAGGAAGCCCGGCGCGACATCATTCTCACCCTTGAGCAGATTGGTTTTGAAATAGAAGCCTCCCACCACGAGGTGGCGCCGGGGCAGCACGAGATCGACTTCAAACACGGAGAGGCCCTGGACATAGCCGATAAAATGGTGACCTTCAGGTTCGTGGTGCGCACCCTGGCCCAGCGCCACGGCCTGCACGCCACCTTTATGCCCAAACCGATCTTCGGCATTAACGGTTCCGGCATGCACGTCAACCTCTCCCTTTTCCGGCGGGGGCAGAACGCTTTTTACGATCCCCACGCGCCCGAACAGGTCTCTGACGAGCTGCGCTGGTTCGTCGGCGGCCTCATTAAACACGCCCGTGCGCTGGCGGCCATTACCAATCCGACGGTCAACTCGTACAAGCGGCTGGTGCCGGGCTACGAGGCGCCGGTCTACGTAGCCTGGGCGGACGCCAACCGCAGTGCTCTTATCCGCATCCCGGCCAAGCGGGGGGCTTCGACGCGTGTGGAGTTGCGGAACCCGGACCCGACGGCCAACCCTTACCTGGCCCTGGCGGCCATCCTCCAGGCGGGTCTTGACGGTATCAAGAACAAGATCGAACCGCCTTCCCGCTGCGACGAGAACATTTACGCCATGACCGAGGAGCAGCGCAAAGCCAGGGGTATCATTAACCTGCCGGCCAGCCTGCGCGAGGCGCTGGACGAA
>DMDP01000196.1 GCA_003445475.1 Peptococcaceae bacterium
CGCCGCTGCCGGTAGCCCTCGGTTTCGGCATTGCCGGGCCGGAAGCTGCCCGGTCTCTTGCGCCCCTGGCCGACGCCCTCGTAGTGGGAAGCGCCCTGGTGAACCTGGTCGCCAGCCACCGGGGAACCAAATTACTCCAAGAGGTGAAAGCGTTCTGCCGTTGCCTGAAGGAGGTCTTAGCTTGCAGAAATTATGTTGCAGCACCCCGCGACCTGTGTTAAGATTCTTAGCAATCATACAAGAGCAGAAAGTGAGAGGGGATGGCGCGCGTGGGCACAAGCTGGCCAATCCGGCAAAACATAACCGACCTCGCCGTTTACAAGCCCGGCAAACCGATTGAGGAAGTACAGCGTGAGTTGGGATTGCAGGAAGTCATCAAGTTGGCGTCCAACGAAAACCCTCTTGGCCCTTCGCCCCAGGTGCTCCGGGCGCTGGCCACAGCACTCGAGCGGGTGCACTATTACCCGGACGGCAGCGGTTATCGCCTGAAGAACGCGCTGGCGGCCCATTACGGCATCACCCCCGACCATATTTTGCTGGGGAATGGGTCGAACGAAATCGTACAGTTACTGTCCCTGGCTTTCCTTGAACCGGGCGACGAAGCAGTGATGCCGGTTCCGAGCTTCCCACGCTATGAGCCTCTGGCGCGGCTCATGAACGCGGTGCCCAGAGAAATCCTGCTGCGCGATTTTTGCCTTGACCTGGATGGGATGGCGCGGGCCGTTAACCGCCGGACGAAACTCGTCTATATTTGCAACCCTAACAATCCCACCGGCACCATTGTCACCCGCTCCCAGGTGGATGCGTTTATGCAAACTCTGCCGCCCGACGTGGTGGTGGTATTTGACGAGGCCTATTACGAGTACGTAACCAGGGATGACTTTCCGGACGGCCTTGAATATGTGAAGCAAGGGTACAAGGCCGTTGTGCTCCGCACCTTTTCCAAGATTTACGGGTTGGCCGGTCTCCGCATCGGTTACGCGCTGGCCGACCCTGCTCTCATCGCCTATCTCGAACGCGTGCGTGAGCCCTTTAACGTGAACAGCCTGGCACAGGAAGCGGCTCTGGCGGCCCTGGGGGACACTTCCCACGTGGCCAGGGTGCGCCGGATCAACGAGGAAGGAAAACGTTATCTTTACCAGCAGTTTACACGCCTCGGGGTACCCTTTATACCCACAGAAGCCAACTTCATTTTCTTTGACGCGGGCCGCAACGAAAAAGAGGTTTTCCGGCAAATGCTTAGCAAGGGAGTAATCATCCGCGGCGGTTTTGGTTACGATACCTGGCTGCGGGTAACCATCGGCACGCCCGCGCAAAACAAGCAGTTTATTCACGCCCTGGAACAGGTGTTGCAGAATTCTTGACCCCGTGAAGGTTGAAGAACCCTGGAGGTCGTCAAAGACGAGCGGTTTCATTTACCGGCCTGCTGAAATCGATTACGAGGGAGGTATTGCCAGTGGTCATCGTTATGGCCCACAACGCCACCGAAGCCGATATAAAAGCGGTGGTAAAAAGAATAGAAACACTTGGCTTTCGCGCTCACCTCTCTCGAGGTGAAGAACGCACGATTATCGGCATTATCGGAGACGAAAGACGTCTGGCAGGCGTAGCACTGGAGGCCCTACCCGGTGTGGAGGCCGTCCTGCCCATTCTCCAACCTTTCAAGTTGGCGAGCCGCATCATGCGCGAAGAAGGAACGGTCATCCGGATCGGGGACGTCACCATAGGCGGCGATACCATCCAGGTAATGGCCGGTCCGTGCGCCGTGGAGAGCCGCGAGCAACTGCTGCGCACCGCGGAAGAGGTAAGAAAGGCCGGCGCAAGAATCCTGCGCGGTGGCGCCTACAAACCGCGTACTTCGCCGTACGCGTTTCAAGGGCTTGAGGAGAAAGGCTTGGAGATACTAGCCGAAGCGCGGGAAATGTTTGGCCTGCTGGTTGTTACGGAAGTGATGGACCCCCGTACGGTGCCGCTGGTCGCCCAATACGCGGATATTATCCAGGTCGGAGCACGGAACATGCAGAACTTCTTCCTGTTGCGCGAACTGGGAAAGGTGGACCGGCCGATACTTCTCAAGCGTGGTCTCTCGGCAACCATTGAAGAGTGGCTGATGGCCGCCGAATACATCCTTTCGCACGGAAACCCCAACGTAATTTTATGCGAGCGGGGCATCAGAAGCTTTGAAACGTATACCCGCAACACGCTTGATCTAAGCGCCGTGCCCATCGTGAAACACCTCTCGCACCTGCCGATTGTTGTCGATCCGAGCCACGGGCTGGGGAAATGGCGGTTTGTAACCCCGATGGCCCGGGCGGCTATCGCCGCGGGGGCCGACGGTTTGCTCGTTGAGGTCCATCCCTCACCGGCCGAAGCCCTGTGCGACGGCGCGCAATCGCTTACGCCCGAAAACTTCCATAAAATGATACAAGAGATCGAAAAAGTTGCCGCGGCCGTTGGGAGGCGGATTTAGTGTCGGCTGCCGCTTCCATCGGTTACCTTGGACCCGCAGGGACATTCACTGAATTGGCTATGTCCCGCTTTTTCGCCGGCCGCCCGTACCGTGGCATTCCTTATCCGGATATCGCCTCCGCCCTCCACGCCGTGCAGGAGGGGGAGGTGCTGGCCGCTGTCGTGCCCGCGGAGAACTCGGTGGAAGGGACGGTTAACGTCACGCTGGATGTCCTGGTGCACGAGGTCGACCTGTACATCATCGGCGAAATC
>DMDP01000131.1 GCA_003445475.1 Peptococcaceae bacterium
CCCCCTCCGTGGCGTTGTGCGGCAGGTAAACGGTCTTGGAAATGGCGTTGTCCCCGTTTTTTTGCACCTCGGCCTGCATAAGGATGTGGTCCCGCCAGTGAATATCGTGGGCGCCCTTAAATATCCCCTGCCATTTTTCCGGCACGCCGGGAACGCCGACAACCGTTCCCCGCCGGGCCACCTCCTGCATCAGTTCTTCGCTGTAAAACCCTTCCTTTTCCGCTATCTTGACGAAGACCGGGTGAATGTACTTCAACTCCTGGCCCTCGTGGGTCTTTCTTATGTAGGCCACGGCGAACAGCGGCTCGATGCCCGAAGAGGCATCCACCAGGACGCCGATTGTACCCGTCGGCGCCACGGTGGTCATGGCTGCATTGCGCACGCGAACACCCTTACTGCCCCAGAGTGACCCCTCCCAGAGAGGGAATAACCCCCGTTCCTCCGCCAGCGCCCGGCTTTCCGTGCGCGCCGCCCAGCGGATCACGCGCAGGCACCGGGCGGCAAGCCGGCGCCCTTCAGGGCTGTCGTAAGGTAGCTCGGCCTGGATCAGGAGGTCGGCCAGGCCCATAACTCCAAGCCCTATCTGCATGGAAGCGCGCACCGCCCGGTCGATTTCCGGCGTGGGGTAATGGGCGGTCTCGATGACGTCGTTCAGGCCCCGCGTGGCGATGCGGGCGTCTCGGAAAAGCTCGCCCCACTTGAGCTTCCGCCGCACCGGGTCCCAATACAGGCCCAGGTTGATGCTCCCCAGGTTGCACGCGAGGTTGGGGTGCAGCGGCTGTTCCCCGCAGGGGTTGGTCGCCGTGATCGGCCCCAGTTGCGGCAGCGGGTTGTCGGCGTTGATCCGGTCGAGGAACAGGAGCCCCGGGTTGCCGGTGGCGTGCGCCCGCGCGACGATCTTCCGGAAGATCTCCCTGGCGTCAACGACCTTCCACACCTGGCCGTCGCGGGGATTGACGAGTTCCCAGGTAGGGTCGGGGTTCTCGCCCGTCACCTTGCGCATGAAAAGGTCGTCCACGGAAACCGAGGTATTAGCGTTCTTGAACTCCGTGCTCACAAACTCCTCTACGTCGGGGTGATTCGCCCGCAGGCTGAACATCCAGGCCCCCCGGCGAACCCCGCCCTGCTTGATCTCTTCGGCCGCGGCATCAAAGATGCGCATAAAGCCGACCGGGCCCGACGACCTGCCACCTGTACTGGCGATAATGTCGCCCTTGGGGCGCAGCGGTGTGAAGTCCGCCCCGACGCCGCCGCCTGCCTGCTGAATCAGCGCCGCCGTTTTCACGGCGTCGAAGATTTCGGGCATGGAATCGCCGAGCGGAATCACAAAACAGGCTGCTTTGCTCAGTTTCGGATCGCGACCCGCGTTGCGGATGGTAGGGCTGTTGAACATAAACCTTTTCCCCACCATCAAGTGGTAAAGTTCCTCGGCCCGCCGCCGGGCTTCCTCTTCGCTTAAGCCGTATTTCAGTGCCGCCTTATAACTCGTTTCCATCGCCACCAGGCGCAGGCGGTCTTCAGGCGTTTCCCCTTCATCCAGGAAACGGAGGCGCCACACCCGCAAAGCGTTTTCCGACCAGGATGGTTGAACTGCCGTTGTTTTTTGTTCATCCTTCGCAGACGGAGGCCGCTCCATTATGTAGATCCTCCCACGCATTTTTTTCTACAGTATTTTCTGCAGCCAGGACCTTACTTCCTTCGTCACCTTTTTCCTCAATTAGGATGTACTTGCCAGCTTCAAGGCCGGTCGACGGCCAAATCGTAACGTACCGCCTCAGCAAAAAGTGACGCCGTACTCCCTAAGCCAGATATCGAGCTGAATAAGGTAGGCTATGAGTTGGGGGCCGGTCATGAGTTGCCCGAACCACGGCAGGCGGATATGAGCGGCGTCCGCCTGGGCAAGGGCGCGCACAGCGGCGACGTTAATAAGGGGTAAAAGCGGCGATCCAGGGTCATTCAGGATACAAAGAAGCCGGTTCCGCACGGCGGCCGTGTAGGCCGGGCTATGAGTTTTCGGATAGGGGCTTTTGCGCCGCGCCAGTACCTCCGCCGGGAGCACCCCCAGCAATGCCCGGCGCAGGATTCCTTTTTCCGTCTGGTCCAAAAACTTCATTTCCCAGGGAATGTTCCAGGCGTATTCTACGAGACGGTGGTCGCAATACGGTACACGCACCTCCAGTCCTGCAGCCATGCTCATCCTGTCCTTACGGTCCAGAAGCACGGGCATAAAACGCGTCAGGCTTAGGTAGGCAACTTCCCGCAGGCGGGCGGAGCGGGGATCCTCGCCGGGGAGGCGCGGTACCTCCGCCAATGCCTCGCGGTATCGCTCCTGCAAATAAACCTCGGGGCGTATATACTCTGCCACCTCGAGTGACAAAAGGCTGGCCCGTTCCCGCACCATCCGCGTCCAAGGGAAATTACAAGCCCACAAATCTTCCTCGCGACGGAACCAGGGGTAGCCGCCGAAAACCTCATCGGCAGCTTCCCCCGATAGGGCGACGGTGGCTTCTTTTTTGATCTCTCGGGAAAATAGGTACAGGGAGGCATCCACATCCGCCATCCCCGGGAGGTCACGGGCCCGGACCGTCGTTGCAAGTGCATCCACCAGGTCGGCGGGATCGATGATTGCCGTACGATGTCGGGTGCCAAGAAAGGTAGAAACGCGTTGAACCCAAGGAGCATCTACTTCGGGTTCGAACTCGCCGGGCCGGAAGTAGCGGTTGTTGTCCCTGTACTCCACCGAATAGGTCGGGATGGGCTCCCGTCCTTCGCGCGCAACGGCGGCAGCAGCGAAGGCGGTGACGGCACTGGAATCCAGACCGCCGGATAAAAGCGTGCAGACGGGGACGTCTGACACCAGTTGTCGTTCCACGGTATCCTGCAACAACCAGCGTATTCTGGCGATCGTCGTCGGCAGGTCGTCCGTATGCGGGCGGCTTTCCAGCGCCCAGTACCGGCGGATACGGGTGGCACGGCGGCTGTGAAGGAGCCAGTGTCCCGGTCTAAGTTCCTTGATATCCCGGAAAACGCCGTGCCCCGGCGTACGTGCCGGGCCCATTATAAGGATTTCGGCCAGTCCCTCGGCGTCAATCGCAGGTTGCACCAGCGGGTGGGCGAGAAGGGCTTTAAGCTCGGAACCGAAAAGAAAGGTACTTCCGCGACGGGTGTAAAAGAGAGGTTTAACGCCCAGGCGGTCGCGCGCCAGGAAGAGGCTCTGTTCGGTTTCGCTCCACACGGCGAAGGCGAAAATGCCATTCAGGCGCTCGACGCAAGCCGGTCCCCACTCTATGTAGGCCAAGAGAAGCGCTTCGGT
>DMDP01000207.1 GCA_003445475.1 Peptococcaceae bacterium
ACCAGTTCCCCCACCAGGTTCATCAGGTTGTCCATCTTCTCGACATCCACGCGCACCGTCCTGACCGTATGCACCTTCTGCACGGTAGCCTGCGCCGCCGGCGCTTCCTTTGCCTGCGCCGTTTCTCCCGCCGGCGGCGCCGCTGCGGCTTCTTCGGGACGCAACGGGACGACCTCGGCGTCGGTTACCTCCGCGATGGTCATGAGCATGTTGCGGATGTAATCCGGTTCGTCGCCCGCAAGGAGCACCACCTCGAAGCCCTCGCCGTAACGTCCCTCCTGCAACTCCTCGGCCGCCGGGACGGACTTGATGATTTCGCCGAACCGCTCCAGGTTGTTGAAGACGAGGAAGGCGCGCACCGACTTCATCTGGCACTGGGGGTCGATGAGCACCCGGATGTGGTAGGCGTTGATGTTGCGCGCCGCCGCGGCCCGGATTACCTCCTGCTCGGCCTCCGTCAGGGCCGCGAAGGAGGCGGGCGGTGCTGCCGCGCTCTCCGCCGCCTTACCCGCAGCCGCGGCCGCCGGAGCGCCTTCCTGCTCCCCGGCAAGGAAGGCACGCAGTTTCCCGATTACGGGGGCGGTGTCGGTTGCGCCGGCCCCGCCGGTGACCTCGTCGCGCAGCGCCTTCAGGGTATCCAGGGCGTTGAAGAGGACGTCGGTCATTTCCGGGGTGAGGCGCATGGTCCCCTGGCGCAGGCAGTCGAACAGATTCTCCATCTCGTGGGTAAGCGAGGCCATGTGCTCGTACCCCATAACCCCCGCGGAACCCTTGATGGTGTGCGCGGCGCGGAAAATCTCCTGCAGCGCGCCGGTGTCCGAGGGATCGCGTTCGAGCACGAGCAGGTTGTCGTTGATGATCTGGATCTTCTCGTCGAGTTCGTCGAGAAAAACCTGTAACTCGGCGTCGCTGAACATGGGTTGCTCTCGCTCCTTACGCCGTCTGCTCCATCTGGGCGAGCGCCTTTTTCTCCTTGTCGTAAAGGATGCGCTCCAGGTTCAGCAGGATTATCAGCCTGTCGTCCCACAGGGCGATGCCGCGCAAATACGCCGCCTCGATCCCGTGGATTACCGGCGGCGGCGGCTCGATGCTGGAAGCGGGAATCCGCAGCACCTCCAGCACCGCGTCTACGACCATGCCGACCGTGGTCCCGCCCATTTCCACGATGACGATGCGGCTCGCGCGGGTGTGTTCCGTCGCGGGCATGCCGAACCGCTTGCGCAGGTCGATCACCGGGATGATGCGCCCCCGCAGGTTGATAACGCCTTCCACGAAGGACGGTGCCCGCGGCACGCGCGTGATGTTCTCCATGCGGATGATCTCGTAGACCCCCGCGATGTCCACCCCGTAGTTCTGCTCTGCCAGCTGGAAAACCACGATCTGTTCTTCGCGCTCCTTTTCTTCGACCGTCGTCATTTTGTTCCACCTCCCGTCTAACCCACCTTGAAGCGGGCGACTTCCTTCACCACTTCGTCGGCGATGACCGCCAGTTCCTGGGCGGCGGCCGCGGCGTTTTCGGTGCTCGCCGCCGTCTGCTGGGCCACCGCCGCAATGGATTCCACGGCCTGGGCCACCTGGCTGCTCCCGGCCGCCCCGGCCTCGGCGGCCTGCACGATGCCCCGCGCGGAGGCCGCCGCGTTCTGCACCACCTCGCCGATCTCCCGGATAAACTGGTTGATCTGGCGCGTGAGTTCCACGTTGTGGCGCGCCGCATGCATGGCGTCCGTGATCCCCTCGCGTATATGGGCGACCAGTTCCGCGATCTCCTTGGAGGAGCGCGTGGAGCGCTCGGCCAGCTTGCGGATCTGGTCGGCCACCACGGCGAACCCGCGGCCCTGCTCGCCCACCCGGGCGGCCTCGATCGCCGCGTTGAGCGCCAGCAGGTTCGTCTGCTCGGCAATGTCGTTGATGACGTTCAGGATTTCGCCGACCCGGTCCGCCTCTTTGCCCACGGCCGCCATTTTCTGGTTCATCTGGGCGATGCCCCTGGTCGTCTGGTTGAGCACCTCGACCCCCTTTTGCGCCGTGGCCCGCGTGGCTTCGGCCGCCTCGGCCGCCGTGCGGGCCTTCTCCGCCACCTGTTGAATCGCCGCGGCCACGTCCTGCGTGGTGCGGGCCACGACCTGCACCTCGCCCGCCTGCTGCTGCGCGCCGCCGGAGATCTGCTGGGTGCTGGCCGATATCTCGCCCGCGCTGCGCGCCATCTTGCCGAGCCGCTCCCGGAGCAGGCCGATTACGTCGCGCAGCGCCTGCTGCAACACGCGGCACGCCTCCGCCACCCGGCCGATCTCGTCGCGGGACCGGACGGGTACGGCGACCGTCAGGTCCCCGGCGGCCACCCGCTCAATGGTGCCGGCAAGTTGCCCGGCCGCCCCGCTTATGCCCCTCGCCACAAAGTACCCGGCTGCCATGAGCAAAAAGGCCGCCAGCACCGTGCCGCCGGCAAGCACAAACAGCGACCCGCGCGCCGCCTCCAGGGCCTGCGCCCCCAGGTGCGCGCGCACTAGGCTGTACCCCTGCCACACGGTGGCGGCTCCCACCACGGCGATCAGGAGGGCGCCGAAGAGGCACAGGAGGAACAGCTTGGCCTTCACCGTAAACACCAGACCGCCCCACCGGAACCTGCGGCGCATGGTTAATACCTCCATCTTTTTTGTCCCTTATCGACACACTACCGCAAGTTCTTGAGAAACGCAACGCCATTTTAAAAAAGGCCGCGCAATGATATGCTAGGTGGGGGAGGTTGCCCGCCTTGTACGGACCGCTGGGACGACGCCTGCTCCGTTTCAAACGTTACCGCCAGATGGCGCGGGTGCTGGCGCGGCACGGGTTCGACTATTTTGTCGACCAGATCGCGCCGCTGGGCACCCCCTTTTTGCGCCCTTTCCGGAGGCGTCCCCGCCCGCCGCGCCATTCAGCGCCCGAGCGCCTGCGGATGGTGCTGCAGGAACTGGGCCCCACCTTCATCAAGCTCGGGCAACTCCTGTCCACGCGCGCCGACCTTCTGCCCGAGGATTACGTCCTGGAACTGGAGAAGCTGCAGGACGCCGTGCCCCCCTTCCCCTTCGAAGAGGTCAGGCGCCAGGTGGAACGGGAACTGGGCCGGCCGCTGGAGTCCGTCTTTACCCGCTTCGACCGCACCTGCCTGGCCGCGGCGTCCATTGCCCAGGTGCACCGGGCGCGCCTCGCCGGCGGCGAAGAGGTGGTGGTCAAGGTCCAGCGTCCCGGGGTCGAGGATATAATCGCCGTGGACCTGGACATCCTGCACGACGTGGCGCGGCTGGTGGAAAGGCGCACCCACTGGGGCCGGATTTACAGCTTCACGGAAATGGCCGAGGAGTTCCGGCGTACCATGCACGAAGAGACCGATTTCCGCGCCGAGGCGCGCAACACCGAGACCCTGCGCCGCGACGCCCTCGACGACCCGCACGTCTACATCCCGCGTGTCCACTGGGACCTTACCTCCCGCCGCGTCCTCACCCTGGAGTACGTGGAGGCCGTGAAGCTTACCGACGTGGCGGCCCTGGACGCGATGGGCATCGACCGCACCGAGGTGGCGCGCCGCCTTGCTCAGAGCATCGTCAAGCAGATGCTGGTCGACGGCGTCTTTCACGCCGACCCGCACCCGGGGAACCTGGCCGTGCTGCCCGACGGCCGCATCACCTTCTTCGACTTCGGGATCACCGGGCGGCTGCCCGCGGACTTGCGGGAGCAACTGGGGTTGCTGGTGCTCGGGCTGGTGCGGAAGGACACCGGCCGGGTTATGCGGGCGCTGTACAGGATGGGCGTGGTGCCGCCGGAGGTCGATGCGGTGGCCCTGCGCCGGGACATCGAGCGGCTCCAGCAAAAGTATTACGAGGTGCCCCTGGCGCAGGTGGACGTGGCCGAATCTATGCGGGATCTTCTCCGCGTGGCCTACAAGCACCGGATTCGCCTCCCGTCCGAACTGACCCTGCTCATCAGGGCCCTGGTCACGGCGGACGGCGTCATCGAGCAACTGGACCGGGAGGTGAGCATCGCCGTTATCGCCCGCCCCCTCGTGAAGAAGCTGGCGGCCGGGCATTTCTCGCCGGAGCGCTTCCGGCGCCATCTCGAGGAGGTCCTGCCTGAGTACGCGTACCTGCTGGCCAGGCTCCCGGCGCTTGCAGGCGACATCCTGGAACAGGCGGCCCGCGGGAAACTGCGCATCCGGGAGGAAAACCCCGCGCTGGGAGAACTCGTGCCCCGTATCGAAAGGATCGTCGCCCGCCTGAGCGCGGGGCTGGTGGCGGCCGCGCTCTTCGTCGCCGCCGCGCTCCTGGGCCGCCACCCGGTGAAACTGTTCGGTTTCTTGCCCCTTGCCGAAACGAGCTTCGTCGCCGCATCCATCCTTGCCGCCTGGCTGGCGCTGGCCCTTTTGCGGCGCCGACCGTAAAAGTCCGGCGCGTTTTGTCCGATAATATACCCCAGGAGAAATCTGCCAGACAGGCAGGAGTTTTGTCCGAACGGGGCGAAATGTCTGCCCAGGCAACCCGTCCCGTGCGCAAATTCTGGGAGTGTGTTTCAAAACCATTAACGTTCACGAACTTAGGTGCAGGTATCACGACCGGAACATGTTCTGGAAAGCCCGGAGGCCGCGAAAAACGAGCATGGCGCGAAAGGCGAAGCCGGCCGGCGCGGAGCGTACTGGGTGGTACGTGAGCACCGGACGGCGAG
>DMDP01000208.1 GCA_003445475.1 Peptococcaceae bacterium
ACCTCATCGAAGACAAAGACTCCGCCAAAGAAGTCGGTGAGCAACGCTTCGTAGCCCTTGATACGGTAAGGACCCTTCAACATCTGGTAGGGGCTGAGTACCCGCACCGGGTAATAATGCAGACGAGCTAGGTTCTTTTCCCAGCGCGCGAGTCGCGCGGCCTCGCGCCGGTCGTAGTTATCTTCAAGCAGTCGGCGGTAAAGGGCCAGCACGCTGCGGCTATGCTCCAGTCCGACGCAGCCGGGAAAAGTTTTCTGCAACCGGTCGTACATTGCATTCATGCTGGCCTGGTAAGGGAGGGTATAATAGAGACGCGGCAGGTTTCCGCTGTTTGCCTGCGCATAAGCCCACAAAAGAGCCGCCTCGGTTTTCCCGCTCCCTGTGGGCGCTACGAGAATGGCTGAACCCTCCGCATGCAGGCAGGCACGCTGGTGGGGGTAAATGCTGGCCTCGGACAGGCCCCACCGCGCCAGTAAATCATCGGGTTTAACTAGCGGCAACCCCGGCGCGGAACCGGCATGCGCTGAAGCCGTATGGTCGCTGATCGTTATGTGGCCCCGCAGCGCCAGAGCGGCCACAACCAGGTTTTTTGGAGCGGTAAGCCGGCGCTCCCATCGACGCAGGTCAAAAAGGCGGCTGCGGATACTTGCGGCGGCATGGCGGCGGAAGACACCTACAGCTTCCTCTAGCGGAGGAAGTACAGGCTGGCGTACTGCGTAACGCAGGGAAAGTGACTGAATCCACGATGGCGAACACTCGCACAACCACCGCCAGAGCCCCTCTAGCGTTAAGTCTTCAACGTCGTCGGCCATAGATTTCAAGACATCGGCATGTACTTCGCCAGGACCAAGGTAGCGTAATGTGATTTCCCTCGCGTCCTTATGGTGGAAAACTATACCCGCCGCTACCCACATTGCTTCTTCCGCGCCAATGGTCTCGCCAAGCCAGTCGACGAACGCCAGCGAAAGCACCTCGTGCCGGTGTGCCCAGCGGGGACCCCCGCGCAAAAAAGCCTGAAATCCGCGCGTTGCCTTGCCGAAATCGTGCAGCCAGCAGGCCCAGAAAAGCGCCTCCCACAGACCGGGAAAGCCGACCACTTGCGGCAGGTCAGGCCGCAGGACAACCAGTTCGGAAAGCCTCTGCAATACCTGCCAGGTGTGCAAGGCGAGGCTTTCGCCAGGTTTGTCGTCCTCCAGCGGGCTTTTCGCCCACACGTCATCCAGCCACGCCGGCCACAAGAGGTCGGTCATCGTACTCCCCCACAAAGGTATGGAAGAATAGCCCGAGGTGCGCCCCTTTTTCCAGGGGCGATGTGGGATCAACCCAGAAGGTTTCCTTCTCCATACCTTCGAACCTTATCAGTTCGTCCGAGTATACTCGCCGGTGCAGGACCACATACCGGGCAAAAGTCGGAGCACGCCCGCGATGGTAGTCGAGGAAGCGTGGCATGAGCACAACGTATCCCCTGCCGGTTTGCAGCGCCATTCGGTAGGGAGCCAGGGTATGCTCGAAGTAGGCCCGTTCGGAGGTCTCCAACCGCACGACGCCAACCTGTGTATAGGCAAAAAGGTCCTGCGACCTTCCCAGGACTACGGCATACCGTGGCGAACGAAAATAGGGCTCCCATTCCGGCCGGTTAAGGTAAAGGATAAGCCTGGGTCGGAAGAGAATTGCCCGCTTGAAAGGGTTGACCTGTCCTTCCAAAGCCTTTGGTATTCTACTACCCGGAAGTTTACCGCCAGTTGGTACCAGTACATGCGTGTGTTCGACGTCGTCAAACCTCGCCTGGTAGGTAAAGTGGTAAGCAAATTGCACTCCCTCAACCGTAACCCATTCTCCCAGTGCGCTGCATATATGCCCGTAAATTGTGGCCGGGGGCGGCATTTCAAACGTCGGCTGTACGCCCTGCATAAAGTGGGGATAGCGGAACGAGGTGGTAATCCCCTCAGCCACAATCTTCAGCACATCCATTAGCTGTTCCCCCTACTCCATCCAGGAAGCAGCATTCGTCGGGTTCTTCAGCGCTTCAATTAGCGCCTTGAATGCCTCCCGCGGATGACCGATTTTCACCCGTTGCCCTTCCGATGTGGCGGCAAAATCCTCAAGCTTCGCCCGCTCTTCGTCGAGGTAGCCGCGCACCCAGCCCACATATACATCCGAAAGAATTTCCTCTCGAAACACGGCAAGCGCTTCTTTCAGGGCCTCAAGTTTCAGCTCTGGCAGCCCCCTGATGGTTGCCCCCACGACGTAATGAAAAATATGGTTGCCTCCCTTAGTAACGGCCATAATAACGAGGGGCGGAGCCACATCGGTGTAATGAAGGGTTTGTTTGGCGCCCCCGTCAAGGATGGCCATTCCTTCAAACAGGGTCGCCACCCGTTGAATGCGCTGGTCAAGTGGCAGCCGGTACGCCTTTTCACCTTCCAGGTGAATCAGTCCGGCCTTTTTGGCTTCCTCAATACGGACGTCATCGAGATTCCGGAAGCCGGTCTTCTGCCGGTACCAGAAAGTACCGCTGGCTTTTAAATCTAAAGAAAAAAGCCCTTTGAGCGTTGCCCGGTAAAACTGGTGTTCGTGCGGCACCGGGTCGCCTTCCTGCCGGGACATCACACCAAAGTCGCTCGTAGGCGTTACAGGCGCGAGAGAAACCAGCGTACTAACCCTAAAGGGTGCCGCCCTGGTAACGGTGTCGACCGTCTCTGTTTCGCCTGCGCGCGACTCGTCCGCCTCGCGTTTCGCCCTAGCCGACTCCCGTTTGGACGGGGCGCGCATGTACCCGAAGAGGTCATCGTCCCACCACCGGATAGGATTCGCGTCGGTGTAAGCGATTTTTTCCTCACGGTAAACCGGGGCTGCTACCCAGCCGAGACCGGATTTTTCCAACGTTGTCCGCAGCCAGTACCGGAAAGCCTGCGCCGAGACGTAAGGATAAATGCCTTCCCTGGTGCGAATTACTTTTACACCCACACTGTTGTCATAGCGTTCGCCGGGAATATTGCCAAGATTGTTCAAAGCTGACGCGGGAGCATCGACCAAGAAAAGCCCCGTAACAAAAGCCATTAAGACCCCTCCTCTTATTCTTCAGTACTCTCTACGGTTTCCGGCAGAACATCTATGTTCTTGCCTAACCAGCCGAGGTTGTAAAGCTGCTCGATCATCCGGATGAGCACCAGGTCCCGTGCCAAGCGCCAGTCCGGTCGCGCCACTTCATTCCCTTCTTCAAATACCTGGATATACGGGTCCAGGGTAATGAGCGGTGGATTGCCGCGTTTCACATGGGCAAGATTGGCCTTGATCAGGGCGTTGCGGAAAAGGTCGTAGTTCCGCTCACTGAAAAATGCAGTGAAAAACCGCCGGTCGTTTTCCGTGCTCACGTAGGCCGCAAGACGGTCTCCCAAATCCCGAATCTGCTCGATACGCTCTTTATCCACGCCTATCACCTCCCTCAGTAAAAGTTCTGTCAGCTTCCAGGAAACAAGGCTGGCCTCATCCCTTAATGAGTGCAGCCGCCGCGGATCGTCTTCCCGCTGGTTGCGCACCGGTATCCGCAGCAAATAGCGCCGGACAAACTTCCTAACATTATCGGGCAGGTTAAACAGGTCCTCGTACAAAAAATTCCGCCGCGGCCGGTCGCCACCCGGTTCGTCCGTTCCCTTCTTTTTTCTCTTTGCCGGAAGCACCATTTGCCAGGCCCGTTCGGTGATCGCGTTCCATTCGCTCCGGTAGGCATCGCTTACCAAGGAGAAGAGAAAACTCGTTATCTCTAGCGGCAAATGATAGATATCCAGGGGCGGATTCCGCTCGTCCAGCGGGTTCGATTGACCGCTGTTGCTCAGGAGATAGGCTGTTACGGAGGACGGACGCCGGTCCTGAGCTTCCTCCCATCGCCGCCGCTCGATTTCCAGCAGGGTCTCAATGAGCAGCGTCTTTGCGGAAGACCTGGCTTCGGGCATCTTTGTGCGCCCGGCTTTCTGGGCAAGGTCCAGTACGCGGCGGTTGTACTCCAAAAAGGCCAGATC
>DMDP01000222.1 GCA_003445475.1 Peptococcaceae bacterium
TCACCGAAGACGGGGCGGAGACCGACCTCGATCTCGGCCACTACGAACGCTTCATCAACGTCAACCTCACCCGCTCCTCCAACGTCACCACCGGCAGCATTTACTCCTCCGTCATCAGCAAGGAACGCAAGGGCGAGTACCTGGGCGGCACGGTTCAGGTCATCCCCCACATCACCAACGAAATCAAGGAACGCGTCACGCGCGTCGGCGAGGAGAGCGGGGCCGACGTGGTGATCGCCGAAATCGGCGGCACCGTCGGCGACATCGAGTCCCAGCCTTTTCTGGAAGCCATTCGCCAGTTGAAAAGCGACCTCGGGCGGGGGAACACCCTGTACATTCACGTGACGCTGGTGCCGTACCTGCGCGCGGCCAGGGAGTTGAAGACGAAACCCACCCAGCACAGCGTGAAGGAGTTGCGCGGGATCGGCATCCAGCCGGACGCCATCGTCTGCCGCACCGAGCAGCCGCTGTCTCCGGGCATCAAGGCGAAGATCGCCCTTTTCTGCGACATAGAGCCGCGGGCGGTCATCGAGGCGCTTGACGCGCCGACGATTTACGAGGTCCCGCTCATGCTGGAGCGCGAGGGGCTTGGGGAATTCATCGTGGAGAAGCTCGGCTTTGCGTGCGGGCCGCCGGACCTCGCCGCCTGGGAGGAGATGGTGAGGCGGTTGAAGTCGCCGCGCGCGGCCACCACCATCGCCCTTGTGGGGAAATATGTCGAACTGCGCGACGCGTATTTCAGCATCGTGGAGGCGCTGCAGCACGCGGGTATCGCCCACAACGCGGCGGTTCATATCATGTGGGTAAACGCCGAGGATCTGGAGAAGGATGACGCGGCGGCGCGGCTTAACGGGGCGGACGGCATCCTGGTGCCGGGCGGCTTCGGCGACCGGGGCATCGAAGGGAAGATAGCGGCCATCAGACACGCGCGCGAACAGGGCATACCCTACCTGGGCATATGCCTGGGCATGCAACTGGCCGTGGTGGAGTTCGCACGGCATGTCCTGGGCTGGCCGCAGGCCAACAGCTCCGAGTTCAACCCGGCAACGCCGTACCCGGTTATCGACCTGTTGCCGGGGCAGCGGCAGATAACCAACCTGGGCGGGACGATGCGCCTGGGGGCCTACCCGTGCGTGCTGCGACCGGGATCGCGGGCGCACGCCGCGTACGGTTGCGAGCGGGTGGCGGAGCGTCACCGCCACCGGTACGAATTCAACAACGATTACCGCGGGCGTTTCGCCGCCGCCGGCGTGCTGTTTTCGGGATTGTCCCCGGACGGGACGCTGGTGGAGATCGTGGAACTGCCCGAGCACCCGTGGTTCGTGGCCACGCAGTTTCACCCGGAGTTCAAGTCGCGCCCCAACCGCCCCCACCCGCTGTTCCGCGACTTCATCGGAGCCGCCCTGCGGCGCCGGCTGCCGGATACCGAACCGGCAGAATTAACCGCGCAAGTTTAGTCTAAAACGGACGATAAATACGGAAAATAACTTTGAGGTGGTACGTACGGTGCGGAAAAGGCTTTTGGCCGGCATTGTTTTCGGCATCGTTTTGCTGTCGCTGGTGGTGGCCGCAGTCTTTGGCGCGCGCGGCGGCGCGCCCGGGACGGCGGCGTCCGGTGAGGCCGTGGGCATCGTCCGCATCGAGGGCGTCATCGTCGGCGGTGAAGGGAGCGACTGGCTGGGCGCCACCCTGGGGGCCGAGGGCGTGGCGGCGCAGCTGCGCCGGGCGGCGGAGGATCCCTCGATCAGGGCGGTCGTGCTCCGTTTGAATTCGCCGGGCGGGAGCGCCGCAGCGGCCCAGGAGATCGGGCGGGAAGTGGACCGCCTGCGGCAGGCCGGTAAAAAGGTGGTTGCCTCCATGGGCGACACCGCGGCGTCCGGCGCCTACTGGATTGCGGCGAAGGCCGACCGGATCGTGGCCAACCCGGCCACCATCACCGGCAGTATCGGGGTGATCATCCAGACACAGCACCTCGTGGGACTCTACGAGAAGCTGGGGATCGACACGGAAACGATCAAGAGCGGGCCGCATAAAGACATGGGTTCGGCGGCCCGCCCGCTGACGCCGGAGGAGAGACGCATCTTTCAGGGCATGGTGGACGACATCTACGACCAGTTTGTGGCGGTGGTCGCCAGGGGCCGTGAAATGGAGGAAAGCAGGGTGCGGCAACTGGCCGACGGGCGGGTCTTCACGGGCAACCAGGCAAAAGAGCTGGGACTCGTTGACGAACTGGGAGACCTGCGGGACGCGGTGCGGCTGGCGGGGCGTCTGGCCGGCATCAGGGGCGAGCCGCGCGTTGTGGAACTCGGTCCGCGCACCATCTGGCACAGCCTTTTCGGCGGCATGAACGGCGCGGGCGCGACCCACGCCTGGTTGCTTCTGTGGCCTCCGGTTGCCCAGTTCTGAGGAGAGGGGTGGAGAACCTTGGGTTTGCTCGAGATCGCCGCCGGGGTTCTGTTTGACCCGGTCAATACCTTCCGGCGGCTGGCGGCCGCGCCGCCGGTGGGCAAGGCCGTCGTCCTGGCGACGCTGGTCAACGCCGCAACGGGGCTGATGGGGTATTTCACCTTCCGCGCCCTGCCGCCGGGCGAGGCCCAGGACCCGGTTTCGGGCCTGTTAGCCGCCGTGCTCCCGGCCCTCTCGCTAACCGGCTTTTTCCTGTGGTACGTGAAGTGGTTCGTCTACGGCGGTTTCCTGCACTTTCTGGCGCAGCTCCTGGGGGGGCGCGGGCTGCCCCTGGGCACGCTCACCGTTTACGCCCTGGCCGCCCTGCCGGACGTTTTCATCGTTCCGGTTCAGGGTATCCTTGTCTTGCTCGAGCTGCCGGAGGTTACGGCCTCGGTTGTCCAGGGCATCGCCGGGCTGGTTCTGCTTATCTGGGCGGTGGTCCTGCTGGTCCTCGGGATCCGGGAAACACATGGCTTCTCTTCCGGCCACGCGGTGGCCACGGTGCTTGGGCCCGTGGCGGGGATGGCCCTCGTGGCCATCGTCTTTTTCGTCCTTACCCTGGCGAGCGTGGCGCCCTTGCTTCCTGACGTAAATACCCCGTTGAGGCTCCACCGCCTCTGGCCCTAGCAAAATTTTCGGGACGGCAGGATTTTGCCGGGATACCGGCGAATATGGTGGTGCCGGGAAAGCGTTGCTGATGTGCGCGCCGGCGGCAAGATCGCCGTAAACCGGAATAAGACGAGGTGTGCCGGGGGATGCTGTTGATCGTGGACGACCAGCCGGCGGTCAGGCAACTGATCCGCGAAGCCCTGGCCGGCGAAGGGCAGATTGTGGAGGAGGCGGCCAGCGCGTACGAGGCGCTCAGGCTCGTGGAAGCCAGGCGCCCGGAGCTGGTTATATGCGATTTGCGGATGCCCGGCATGAGCGGGTTGGAAATGCTGAGGGAAATGCAGAAAATTGCTCCCGGGACACCTGCCATTCTCATAACCGCATACGGGGAGCTTTCAGACCTGCGCGAGGCGGAAAGGATTGGTGTGCGGCACTTGCTCATCAAGCCCTTCGACATCAACGAGTTGCGTTCCGCGGTGAGGAGGCTTCTGGCCGCAGACTCGGACGCTGACGGGGCGTAAAGAGGAATTTGTCCGGACTCGGCGAATAGCCTTCCGTAAGAGGAGGTCTTGTGCGTGCTCGTCGGAACCGATACCACGCTGGCCCTGCGCTGTCCTGACTGCGGCAGGCTGGGACTTTACACGATTTCACGGTTCGACTTCTGCCGCGAGAAAGTAAAAGAGATTGTATGCCCCTGCGGCGCCGTGGCGCTGGTGATCTCCACAAGAAACCATAAAGCTTACTGGTTGGAAATCGGGTGTGCGGTCTGCGAGGCCATGCACCTGTTCAGGTTCTCGCCGCATGAGCTTTTCACACCCGATATTACCCACATCCTGTGCCACGAAA
>DMDP01000001.1:0-246 GCA_003445475.1 Peptococcaceae bacterium
CAAACGCAACGCGTGAACCTGCGCCCGGCCATGACGCTTAAAGCGCGGGTGGCCTTTGTCAAAAAGGTGCCGGGGGGGTTCCCTGTGAGTTACAGTTGCACGCACGTCACGCCGCGCCCCACCATCCTGGCCACCGTCCCTGTGGGGTACGCCGACGGGTACTTCCGGGTGCTTTCGAACCGGGCAGAAGTGCTCATCCACGGAAGGCGTTGCCGCGTGGTGGGCACGGTTTGCATGGACCAGATC
>DMDP01000001.1:590-2602 GCA_003445475.1 Peptococcaceae bacterium
ACGAAATTGCCGCCGTCGCAGGCACGATAAACTACGAGATCGTTTGCGCCGTCAGTGCCAGGGTTCCGCGCGTCTATCTAAGCTAGCAGCGGCCAAGAATACGCCCCGGCAATTTATCCCTTGCCGGGGCGGTGGCATGCTTGTAAAATGGAGTCAACCTTTGTCGCCCGGGTGGAGCAGATGTCGCAGTACCGGTTTTTGATATTGCTGTTTGTTTTTCTGGTTTTATTTCCTTCCGCTCCGGCTTCTGCCGACATCCCTTCCGTGTGGGTTACCAGAGAGATCCACTCCTTTCCCGACGGCGAAGCAGTTACCGCCGGCCCCCGCGTGGTCACGGTAAACGGCCACGTCTATATGGCGCTGGCTACCTGTAAGGATTATCAAGAGAACCGTATCTATGTTTTGCACTCGTCCGACGGGTTTTCCTGGTCGCCGGTTCATACGTATCCTACCGTCAGTAAAGTCTCGGGGCTTGACTTGGCCATAACATCGGCAGGTTTTCACGTGGTGTGGGATGATGAGAAGTGTGACGTGCACCACCTGTTTGTTTCCCCGGATGGCCAGCAGAAGGGACCAACGTTGCTGACCGATTCGGGAGGCCAACCCGTACTGCTGCAAAAGGGCGAGCGCATTACTGTCTACTACTTAAAGAAAGTGCGTTTTGCGTATTATCCGCTGGTGATATCGCGTTCCTGGACACCTGAACAGCCGACATGGACGGAAGAGGCGGAGGTTCTCACAGCCGGTGGTTCCTACCAGTATACGTCCCCCTCGGCCGCTCTCAGTACCGGCGGGCAGGTTTACCTGAGTGCCGTATATTATGTTTTCAATCAAGACTACAAGGTTCACGTGGCAAATCTAACGGAAGAGGCTCTCTCGTCGATTGCCGCCAGTTGCCTAGTTCCGGCAACCGCCACGTTGGCCACAGGTTCTCAGGTGCAGGTGTTCTGGGCCGAGCAGAACGACGTGGAAGGCCGGCTATATTGCTGGTGTGGAGGGGAAAAGGCAGCAGTAGCTCCCGGGATTCTGAAGGTCAACCGGTTGCGGGCGCGTGCCTTTGACGGTGCCGTGCATCTTTTGTGGTGTGACATCGGCCAGGTAACCGAGGCCATAAAGTACACGTGCGGGGAAGGAAGCGACTTTGCCGAACCGGTGGCGGTTGCCTTCGCGGGTCAAATGGCCGGCTTGGACCTTGCGTTAGCTTCCGGCAGTCCAATGATCTTCTGGGCTGCAGACAGGGCTGCCAGGCTGAGCTACCCCGTGACGGCGGCTTCGGTCGCGGCCTTTACTTACTCGGGACAGGAACTCCCCGGCGTCGGACGCTACTTTTATTACCCCGGTGCAGAGCAAAACAACCGTTTATGCCTCAAAGTGACGCCCGAACGTCCTTTGCCGAACGGGCTCTACGCGGACCTCGGCGCGATACCGGGCGGTGCGCGTATCGACGGCACAACGGACGACGACGGCTGCACCTACGTAATTGAGGGGTCTTTGCCGGACGCACCTGCCGACGTCTACCCGATCAGCATCCGCGAAGCAACAACAAACACCGAACTGGCGCGCTTCGAAGCGTTGATCAACGTCCGGCCGGATCTCGTGGGCTACGGCGGCGAAACCACCGACTGGACGAGCATCGAAGACTTTACCCGCGCGGACATCGTTCTGCACCGCAAAGGTGTAGTCAGAATCGCCTTCACGGGCGCCGACCTGACCGGCGCCGGCGTGAACGAAATCGTCTATCTCGGGGACTACCTGGACCCGGCCGGAACGGGTATCCTCGCCGTCGATGCCGAAGCGTTGCCCACCTTCCGGGATGTTCCCGCACAGGTGACGTTTTACGGTTTGCCGTATACCTCCGTACCGGACATCCTGATTGACGGTCGGCCGGCCGGCGATTTAATCACCGATATTACATACACACCGCCCGGAGAAGGCGGCGAAGGGGTGCTTTCCTTCAATACAGCCCGTTTAGGCACCCTGGCGGCGGTGCCGCGGGTGGAAGTGCAGACGCC
>DMDP01000117.1 GCA_003445475.1 Peptococcaceae bacterium
CTTTTCCGTTCTAACCGTTTCCCCAGGCGGGACGCCCCCCCCTTGAAAGGCGGCCGGGAAGGGGGCCGCCGCATCCGCGTTCGTTATCGGCTCGTTGCCCGCCAGGCCGTTGGCCAGAATGACGGCCATGTCGTTGGTGCTGGTGTCCCCGTCGACGCTGATCATATTGAAGCTCACGTCCGCCGCGGCCCGGAATGCCCGGTGCAATACCGCGGGCGCGATCGCCGCGTCGGTGGTGAGGAATGCCAGCATGGTAGCCATATTGGGGTGGATCATGCCCGAGCCCTTCGCCATGCCGCCCACCGTCACCTGCCGGCCACCGAGCGTGAAAGTCACCGCCGCCTCCTTCACGGTGGTGTCCGTTGTAAGAATGGCTTCCGCCGCATCCGTGTTGCCGCCACGGCGCAGGCCGGCCGCCGCCCGCGGGATCCCCGCTTTAAGCTTTTCCAGCGGCAGCGGGACGCCGATGACCCCGGTGGAAGCAACCAGAACCAGTTCCTCCGGGACGCCGAGCACCTCCGCCGCCATTGCGGCCATGGCGCGGGCGTCGTCAAGACCGCGGGGGCCGGTGCAGGCGTTGGCGTTGCCGCTGTTCACCACCACTGCCTGGGCGCGCCCGGCGGCGAGCCTTTCCCGGGTCAGAAGGACCGGTGCCGCCTTGACCCGGTTGGTGGTAAAGACGCCGGCGGCGGCGCAGGGAATTTCGGAGAGAATGAGCGCCAGGTCCTTTTTACTCTTTTTAATGCCGGTGTTGAGCCCGGAAGCCAGAAAACCAGCAGCGGCGGTGACGCCGCCGCCAACCCACGCAAACGCTCCCGTGTCCGTCACCCCCTTACGGATAAATGCCCGGACCGGTAAGGCCCGCGGTTTCTTCGACGCCAAACATGATATTCATGTTCTGCACCGCCTGCCCGGATGCACCTTTTACCAGGTTGTCGAGGACCGCCAGGACGACCGCGCGCCGCGTACGTGCGTCGGCCACCACCCCGATGTCGCAGTGGTTCGACCCGAAGACTGCCTTGGTCTGCGGCAGGACGCCCTCAGGCAGGATGCGCACAAACGGCTCGCCTTCATAAAACGCGGAATAAACTTTCAGCAACTCGCCGGTCGTCATCTCCTCGTGCAGCGGGGCGTAGACCGTGACCAGGATGCCGCGCGTCATGGGTATCAGGTGCGGCGTAAAGGATACCCTGACCGGTCTTTGCGCCAGCGCGCTCAAAGCCTGTTCGATTTCCGGGGTGTGGCGGTGGCAAGCAACCGCGTAGGCTCGCACGTTCTCGTTAACCTCGCTGAAGTGCGCGCGCAGGTCGAGCCTGCGGCCGGCACCGGACACGCCCGACTTGGCATCGATAATAATCCCGGCGGGATCGACGAGCCCCCGGCACAGGAGCGGGGCCAGGGCCAGGATGGTCGCGGTCGGGTAACACCCCGGGTTGGCCACGATCCTCGCTTCCCTTATCCGGTCGCGATGCAGTTCGCTGAGCCCGTAGACCGCCCCGGGAAGCAGGCTGGCCGCCGTGTGGGTCACACCGTACCACTTTTCGTAAACCGCGGGGTCCTGCAGGCGAAAATCGGCCCCCAGGTCGATCAGGCGTTTTTCCCGGCGGACCACCTCCCGCGCCACATCCATGGCATGGCCGTGCGGCAGTGCCGTAAAGATTACATCGCAGCGGTCGACCAGCGCGGGGAGGTCGAGGTCCTCGCAGACCAGTTCGACGTGCCCCTTGAGATGGGGGTAAACCCGCCAGAAGGGTTCTCCGGGGTAACTCCGGGACGTCACCGCGGTAACGGCCGCCCCGGGATGCCGGCTCAAAAGGCGGACGAGCTCGGCCCCCGTATATCCGGTGGCCCCGATAATGCCAACCTTAATCACCTTCTACACCACGCTTTCAAAACGGTAATGGCAAAACTAGGCCAGCCAGGAGCATGTAAACAATGCCGGGTGCTAAAGCCCGGGAACACGTGGAGGCCGCAGCGGCCTCCGGGCCGGTATAGTTAATAATTATACAGGTCGATGCATAAAAATGCAACTACCAGTTTACCCTGGCTTCGCCGAGGATGTTGAGCTCTTGCCCGCAGTGGCCGCAGCGGTTGCCGTCGAGGTTCACGGCGCGCACCAGGTAGCCAAGGCGCTCGATAACCGCCTTCTTGCACCGCGGGCAATAAGTGTTGTCCGCCTCCGGGGCGTGGACGTTGCCCAGGTAGACGTAATGGAGTTTTTCCAGGGCGATGGACCGCGCCTTCCAGAGTGTCTCCTCCGGGGTGGGAGGCGCGTCCATCCGGTAGCGGGGGAAATAGCGGGAAAAATGGAGGGGAATGGCCGGGTCGAGCCCGGCAACCCAGTCGACAAGTTCCTTAATCTCCTCCGGGCTGTCGTTGCACCCGGTAACGATCAGCGTCGTCAGTTCCACGTGGCACCGGCCCACGGCCTTCTCGACGGTCCGCAGGACCGGTTCCAGGCGTCCGGCGCAAAGCTTGCGGTAATAATCGTCCGTGAAGGCCTTAACGTCAATATTCATGGCGTCGATATACGGCAAAATCTTCTCCAGGGGCTCCTGCTCGACGAACCCGTTGGTCACCAGCACGTTTTTGAGGCCGGCCGCATGCGCCAGCACCGCCGCGTCGTAGACGTATTCGTACCATATCCAGGGTTCGTTGTAGGTGTACGCAATGCCAACGCAAGGCCCTCTCGCCGCCTCATTTTTCGCCATGCGCACAAGTTCTTCGGGGGCAACGGCCGTGGTGGGCGCGTCGCCCTGGGCAATCTCCCAGCTCTGGCAGAACTTGCA
>DMDP01000075.1 GCA_003445475.1 Peptococcaceae bacterium
AGTAGGAATGGACCGTCTGTTTCTCGATGCCAACGTACTTTTCTCGGCCGCCTACGGGAGCCAGGGGCTTCTGCAGTTTTGGAAGTTGGCCCGCAGGAACGCGGTACTTTTGCTTACGTCCGCCTACGCGGTAGAAGAGGCGCGGCGCAACCTGGATCGGCCCGACCAAGAACGCCGTCTTAGGAAGCTCCTGGTCGATGTGACCGTTGTAGCCGAGACCGGGCCGGAAATCAGCTGTCCTGTATCATTGCCGGAAAAGGACCGCCCCGTGTTACTGGCGGCCATCCAGGCTCGTGCTACACACTTCGTTACGGGTGATATTCGCCATTTTGGGCCGTACCGGCTGCGGCAGGTTGGAGGGGTTCTGATCTGCACCCCGCGCGATTACCTGAACCGACTACAACCGCGAACTGATGTGCCGGGCGGATAGTCATTTTGGTGCAAGTGATGCCCTTTCAATCCACCGGTCGGCCGCCGGCCGAGGAACCTGTTTCCCGCTCAAAATGCCTCGGTACTGTCGAACTCCGGTTATTCAGACTCCAAAATTAGTGAAATTGATAAGAGGTTCGCTTGTCTTATTCTTAATACAAGCGGACTTAATGATAGAGTGAAAAAGCTCGCCTTGACAACCGTTCTCGTCTCGGGAGGTAGGTTATGCTATGATTGGATTGGTGAGGGTAGACGGAAGTTGCACGAATGTGTGACGGAGGGATGCGGTGTGGACGTGGCTTTTCGGGAAGAATTGCGGCGGGCCTGGGCGGAAAGGGCGCGCCGGGCCAAAAAAGAAGAGGGGGAGCGGCGCCGGCGGGCCATCACGCGGGCGGAGGCCGCGGCCCGTTTTCTCAAGGAAAAGTACGGCGTCGAGAAAGTATACCTGTTTGGATCACTCATCTGGGGCCAGCGGTTTACACCCCGCTCCGATATCGACCTGATGGTAGAAGGGGTACGCCACCCGGACCGATACTGGCGCATGCAGGTGGAACTCGAAGAGCTTACGGCGCCCTTCGAGGTAAACGTCGTCCTTGCCGAGGACGCCTTCCCGTCCTTGCGGGAGAAAGTACGGAGGGAGGGGAGGCTCCTGTGACCGGCAGGCAGTTTGCCGTCATCGCCGCGCGCATAGAAGAAGAATTGGTGAACATCAGGCGCCTCAAAGAAGAACTTGCGGGAAAGGGGCTCCTGGGGAAGGAGAAGCTGGTCAAGAAGAAGCTGGCCAGGTACGACCCGTTCATGCTTCGTGCCGTGGGTTCGGTACTGCACGATTTTTACGTGGCGGTCGAGAACGTTTTCGAGACGGTAGCCAAAGAGATTGACGGCAGGGTACCTGTCGGGGGCGACTGGCACCGCGAACTTCTAGCGCAGATGACCCTCGGCATTCGTACGGTGCGGCCGCCGGTGGTTACCAGGGAAACGGCAGAGAAGCTTGATGAGTTCCGCCGCTTCCGGCACGTGTTCCGGAATGTATACGGTTTCAACCTCCGGTCCGACCGGCTTGTGGAGTTGCTTGTTAGCCTCCCTGACGTTGCCGCCCGTTTCGAGGCGGAGGTCAGGGCTTTCATCGGGGCCATTGAAGAAGTGCTCCCGTCGGACGCGGAATGACGTGGATGGTGGGTCAAAGGCAGACCGTGGCCCGGGCCACGGGTGTTGTTATGGCGGCCACAGCGCTGAGCAGGCTTCTGGGCTTCGGGCGGGAAGGAGTGAACTGCTGAAAATTAAACCGTGCCCAGTATCTCCGCCAGAGCCTCTCGAAGTTCCAGGGGAACGGCGGCGATCTTGCAGCGCGTCCCGCCCAGCCTGGCCCTGCCCACCACAACCAGGGCGCGCGACCAGAGGCTTCCCAGGGCCGACGCCGGCCCGCGCTCGTGCCAGAAGAAACCGTCCCCCTCCATTGAGCCGAACTTCCGCGTCACGGCGTTCAGCCGGCTCCAGCCGCCCCTCTGCAGCAGGTAGCGCAAAAGCCCACGCTCCTCGTCCTCAAGCTCCCGCACCACTTTCTGCAGGTTGGCCCGGACGGTAAGAAAGGCCTGCAGTTGCTCCTCCCGCTCCCGGCGGAGCCTCGCCGGCTCGAGACCGCACCTCCGGCAGGCGCATTCCAGCCAGGGGGCGGGCATGTTCCTCAGGCCACGGGAAAGACTGGCGTCCATGGGCAGGCTTTTTTCCGCGCCTTCGGACCGCTCCCCTACGGCAACAAGTTTCTTTCCCGCAGGATAATGTGAAACTCTGCCAGGTTAGTATTACAAATTAATACTAACCCCGACTCGAACGGACTGTCAATCTCGCGCCCGGCCAGGCCCTGGCGTCTGGCCGGCTTTCGTTGCTTTCCGGCGCCAACGGCCGGCAATAGTGTTACTTAACTGTTTAAGGGAGGCGCCGGTCGAGCGGGCGTGACCCGGCCCAGCTTAAACGGCGACCTGGAAATTTCTTGCTCAACCCGGGCAGCCGTGGTATGATGGGATGAGGTAGGTGGTAGATTTGGCTCCGGTTCCCTTGCGGTTTCACACCCTTTTCTGGGACACCGTCCCCCAGAGCCTGGACACCGAGAAGCACAGGACCTGCATTATCGAGCGGGTGCTGGAGTTCGGCGACGAAGACGCCTACCGC
>DMDP01000079.1 GCA_003445475.1 Peptococcaceae bacterium
GCGAAGGGAGTAAGGTGCATGCGTGGTGTACGGATGGATCTGCGCCTGGTTCACGACGGGCAGCAGTGGATCGCAAAGTAAATATGGCTAGCTGGAGCACGGCCGGACGAGCGACCACAGGGTCTGGCCCTTCTGCCGGCAGAACCTTCTTCTGAACAGAGAGAAGAAGAGGAGGCAGAGGGCAATGTCCATGAGGATGTTGTCTACGCACAAGGGGCGAAAGCAATACCGAGGTACAAAAAGTAAAGGGGTCCCGTGTCAACTACGGAACCCCTTGGTATGCCTCTAATCCCGCAAGTGTAGTCCAGGCACTATGCCACTTCAATGCGGTTTTTCCGGATGAACGCGAAGGCTTCCTCCGCAGAGGCGATGTCCCGGATACAGCCGTCCACCATTACGGAGAAGCTGTCTCCGATCTGCTCTGCCTCCCAAGGGTCGTGGGTCACGTACAGTACCGGGACCTTGAGAAATTTTAGCACCTCCCGGAATTCCGGCAGGAGCTTCTCTTTTATGGCCACGTCGATGTCGCTTAAGGGCTCGTCAAGAAGCATCACCTGGGGTTGCGGGGCCAGGGCGCGCGCCAGCGAAGTTCTGCTCTTGTAGCCGCCGCTCAGTTCTTCCGGCTTGCGCTCGAGCACATCCTCCAGGTCGAGCATCTTGACCACCTTCTGTACGAGTTCGTCGGAGCCCCGGCCCCCGCGCAGGCCGTAACGGACGTTCTCCCGCACGATGAGGTGGCTGAAAAGCGCCGGATGCTGCGGCACATAGCCTACCCGCCTTTCCTCCGGCGGCAAGGCGCTCACGTCCCGTCCATTCAGCACCACCTGGCCCGCGTCCGCCGCCAGAATGCCGGCGATAATTTTTAGAAGGGTCGACTTCCCGCTCCCGTTCAGCCCGATGATGACCCTGATTTCTTGGCCGATCGTCAGGGAGACGTCCCGCAGCACTTCGTGCTGCCCATAACACTTGCAGACACCGCTTATTTCAAGCATGGCGCCACTTCAGCCTCCTCAGGCCCAAAAGGGCGACAATCAACAGGGAGAGCATTATGCAGAAAGCGCTGGCCGTGACGGCCATTTCCAGTTCCCCCTCCTCCACCTTGGTGAACACGTAGGATGCCAGGACCTGCGTCGAACCGGGAAGGTTGCCGCCGAACATTACCACCGCCGCGAACTCGCTCAGCGAACGGGAGAAGGCAAGGACGAACCCGGAAAAAAGCGCTTCCCCCATTACCGGCAGGACTACCTTAAAGTAGGCCTGCGCCGGCGTATCCCCGAGGGTCCGCGCCACGTCGACCACCTCCCGCTCCATGCGATCCACGCCGGAGGCAATCGCCCGCGCGGCTAAAGGATACGAAACGAAGAACATCGCCAGTACCACAGCCGTCAACGTAAAAGCCAGGCCCGTCTCCCCGATGAACCCGAAGTTCTTGCGCCCAAAAGCAAGGAGCAACGCCAACCCGGCGACCGTGTGCGGCAGGGCGATAGGCAGGTCGTTCAGCAGATTCGCCACCTTGTAGACGATGCTGTGCTGCTTGAAAAGGTGATAATACCCAAAGCCTGCGGCCAGGACCGTACAGAGAAGCGCGGCCGCCAGAGCGGCGAAGATGGTGTTCACCACGCTCCGCCAGAACATCTCGTCGGCCAGGGTACGCTCGATGCCCTTTCCGTCCAGGTTGAGCAACAGGGCGGCCACCGGAAAGACGACAAGGAGCAGGAACAAAGGCACGAAGACGACATCGATGAGGTTTTTACGCATAGGGCTTCCATCCGTACTTGGTGAACTCGTCCACGTGCTGGACGGCAAACTCCACGAACTCCTTGGCGAGCGATTCGTTGGCCCCCTTGATTACGCCTACGCCAAAAACGATCTCCCCGGTGGCGTCTTCACCCAGGACCTGGGCCTGGTGCAGTCTGTTGCCCGTGGCCACGCTCACGTAAATCAAGCCGGCGTCCACCTGATCCTCCTTGACCATGATGGCCGCCTGGTTGACCGTGGAGGGGCGCGCCTTGAGGTTCCCCTGCACCTTTTCCCAAAGGCCCAGATTTTTCAGCGCCGTCTCCGCATAAGCCCCGACCGGGGCCTTGGGGTCGCAAACGACAAACGTCACCCCAGGCTTAGCCAGGTCTTGGACAGACTTCACCTTGTCCTTCGCCGACGGAGAGACGACCAGCGCCAAGTTGTCTTTTAGGAACTTCCTGTACTCCGAAAGCTTGCCTTCTTCATTCGCCATCTCAATGTACATCCAGTCGGCGGAATAGTACAGGTCACAGGGTTGCCCCTTCTTGATCTGCGCCCAGAGGCCGCCCGAGGGGCCGTAGTTGGGAATAACCTTAACGCCCTTCTCCTCTTGGAACTTGGCGATCACCGCGTCCATGGGTTTCTTCAGACCCGCACAGATGTACACTTTCAGTTCCCGGTCCTTGCCGGAATCCTTAAGGGCCGCCGCCTGCTTGCCGGGCTTGTTCTCCGAAGCAGCCTGTTGTTGAGACCCGCACCCGCCAAACACAAAAAACCCTCCCAGCAAGGCCAGGCACAAAAGAAACCCGAGGGCCTTCTTAGCCATCGTTTTGTCCTCCTTTATTATTCAGCTAATCGGTAAAAAACGGGGATCTAGGGCGAACCTTATGGAGGGATAAAGACGGCAATCATGCGTGCTCACTCCTTTCCACACGGGGGGCGGCCCCGTTTCCAGGACCACCGTATCGGCCTGCCGCCATAGCCGGTGCCTTAGGCAAAGCAGGCTCGGAGTAAAGCTCATTCTCCACATATTGAACCATGGCTTGTAAAGAACTGTCAAGCATTTGGTGAATGGGATCGCACCATCGGCGTTAACCTTAAGGGGATCTTCCTCTGTATGAAATACGAGATTCCCCAAATGCTCAAGCAGGGGAGCGGGGCAGTGGGCCGCCTTGGTGACCCGCGCGTGGTGGGGGAGGCCATAGCCTGGCTTTGCGCGGATGCCGCATCCTTTGTAACCGGCCACGCGATGGCCGCGGACGGCGGCCGGGTTGCCCGGTAGAGCAAAAACAATTGAGAGCGATACCTCATTAAAATTGGTTGTACCGGCAAAAATAATACAAAACCACCGGAGAAAGGATGGAGGGAAAACTATGAACCAGCACATCCACTGTCTCGTCAGCGACTGCCACTACTGGGATCGGGGGAACGTCTGCAAGGCCGGCGAAATTATCGTTACGTCGGACGAGTTCGGTAATACGCAACCGGACAGGATCGACGCCAAAATGGCCAACCAGCTTACGCCCACCCCCGTAGGCGGCTCGTGCATGGCCACTTGCTGCAAAACCTACGTACCGAAAGGGTCGGAAATGGTTGACAAGGATAATATTCAGAGAATGTCTTAGGGCTCAGGCGAAGACCTGCATTACCATATGCCCCGCTCGACGCGGGGTTTTATTTTTGCGGGGCGTAAAAATTAAGCATGACTATCACCAATGACGTGCTGTAACAATAAAATTAAAGGAGGGTCTAAAATGGCCAAATACCTGAGCGACCGTACCAAGTACGCTTTAGCCCGTGAAATGGGCGTAGCCCACTTGATCAAGGGCAACTACTACGGGTACCTGAGCTCCAGGGATTGCGGCCGGTTCGTCCAGAAAGCAATCGAACTGGCCGAGCGGGCCATGCGTTAGGCTCTCTGGTTCAGAGCGCCCCGTCGACGGGGCGCTCGGTTTGATTCACCGGACTTGCAGGCGGCCGGGGGCTGCCGTCTGCACCAGGCGGTCCCGCAGCCTTGAGGCCGCTGCCTGCAAGTCGCGGGCGGCGGGAGAATCCGGCGCGGAGACCAGCAGCGGCCGGCCGTAGCGCAAGCTTTCGTGCTCCGCGCCGTCCTCGCGTACCAGGCCGAGGGCAAGAACCTTCACGTTCAAGTAACGCCTGGCCGTCTCGATGAAACGGCGCGCCGTTTCCTGCGCACGGGCAGTATCGGTCACGCGGTTCATCACGAGGCCGACCTCGGGGACCCAGAACTTCACGGCCAGGGATTTTAAAAGGCCGTAAGCGTCCAGGATGGAGGTGGGGGTGTCGTTGGTAACGAGAATTACAAAATCGGCGGCCAGGAGGAAGTTTGTCGTACGGGGCGAAAGGCCGGCGCCGCTGTCAATGAACAGGTGGTCCAGATGTTCTTCTATTTCACCTATTCCGGCCAGGAGCCGGGCGAATTGCCACGGGGATATATCCGGTACGTATCCACCCGCGATGCCCGGGTAGATCATGAGGCCGTTCCAGGCCTTGATGCCGATCTCGGCCAGCCGTTTTTCGCCGGTCAGCACCACGCTGAGATCGGCGGTGGGCCGGAGTCCCAGGACGGTCGCAACGTTGGCCGTTCCCAGATCGGCGTCGAGGAGACCCACGCGCAGGCTGAGCTGGCCAAGGGCGAAAGCCAGGTTAACCGAAACGAAAGTCTTCCCGGTTCCACCTTTACCGCT
>DMDP01000055.1 GCA_003445475.1 Peptococcaceae bacterium
CGACGGCGACCTGCACCGGGTGAAGGAGTTGATCAAGCGTGCTACTGGCAATGATCGGGTTTAATCACCGAACGGCCCCGGTGGCCATACGCGAGCAGTTTTCCATCCCGGAGTACAGGTTGGAAGAGGCTCTGGGGAGGCTTTCCGCGTACGAGGGCGTACGTGGTTGTGTTATTCTCTCGACCTGTAACCGGACGGAAATCTACGTGGCCGTCGAAGCCAGGTCGGTTGTCGACGCCGTCTGGCAGTTCCTGTCCGGTAGCGGTGCCGGCGCGGTGCAGGAGATAAAGCGTTACAGCTATACGTACTACGGCACCGACGTTGTACGGCATCTCTTCCGCGTTGCCTCCGGCCTGGACTCCATGATTATCGGAGAAACGCAGATTCTGGGCCAGGTTAAACAGGCCTACGAAACGGCGCGGGCGTCGGGCGCGGCGAACTGGCTTATTAACATCCTTTTTCAGCAAGCACTGGCCGTGGGCAAGCGCGTGCGCACGGAGACGGGTATCGACAAGAACCCGGTTTCCGTGAGTTATGCGGCCGTCGAGTTGGCCCGCCAAACCCTTGGGACGCTGGAGGGGCGGCCGGTGCTGATTGTCGGGGCCGGAAAGATGAGCGAGCTTACGGTAAGACACCTGCTGGCCAACGGCATTGCGGGCGTTATCGTTTCCAACCGGTCGTTTGACCGGGCGCAGGAGTTAGCCCGCGCTTTCAACGGCAAAGCGGTCCGTTTTGAGGAACTATACCACTGGATGCGCCGCGTGGATATCGTTATTAGTTGCACGGCCGCGGCGCACTACGTAATCCGTCCCGAGCCTATGGAGGAAGTAGTAAGAGAGCGGCGAGGGGCCAAGCTGTTCCTCATTGACATCGCGGTGCCCCGGGATGTGGATCCCCAGGTGGGGAAATTGCCGGGAATCGTCCTGTATGATATCGACAGCCTGCAGAGTGTGGTTGACGCCAACCTGGCCGAACGCCGGCGGGCGGCCTTGGCCGCGGAGGAAATAATCGGCGAAGAGGTAAAATCCTTTACGGATGCGCTTGGTTCGAGATTCGTGGTTCCCACGATTGTGGCGTTGAAAAAGCGGGGCGACGAGGTCAAGGAAAAGGAATTGCGCCGTGCTTTAAACCGGCTTGGGGAAGTCGGCGAACGGGAGGCAAAGATCATTGCCTCCATGGCGAACTCTATTGTCAACCAGTTGTTACACGAGCCGGTTATTCGCCTCAAGCAGCTGGCCCTAAAACCGTACGGTTACCGTTACGCGGGCATTTTACAGGAGCTTTTTGACCTGCAGGTGGAGGAACCAAAGAAAGTCCTGCAAGAAAAGAAGGGTTGAGTGCGTAAAAGATGCGTCGAGTGGTGGTTGGCAGCCGCGGCAGCGTTCTGGCGCTAAAGCAGACGGAGTCTGTGGTGGCCGGACTGCGCGAGCGCCGTCCCGACGTAGAGTTTGTTATCCGGACCGTCAAAACGACCGGGGATAATATACGCGACGTGGCCCTGGCGAAGATCGGCGACAAGGGGCTTTTTACCAAGGAACTGGAAATGGCCCTCCTTAACGGCGAGATAGACCTGGCCGTGCACAGCATGAAAGATCTGCCCACCCGCCTTCCGGCAGGCCTGGTGGTGGCGGCCGTTCCCGCGCGCGAGGAGCCGTGTGACGTGCTGGTAACGCGTGACGGCAAAAAGCTTGCCGAGCTTCCGCCGGGGGCCGTAGTGGGTACGTCCAGCTTGCGGCGCCAGGCGCAGTTGCTGGCGTACAGGCCCGATCTGGTGGTGCAAAGCATAAGGGGCAACCTGGACACACGGTTGCGCAAACTTGATGAAGGCCAGGTCGACGGCCTGGTTGTAGCGTGGGCCGGTTTGGCCCGGCTGGGGTACGAAGGGCGGGTCGCGGAACGCCTTCCTTATGACATTTGCCTGCCGGCGGTAGGACAGGGAGCTCTCGGCGTAGAGGCCCGCGAAGATGACGCCGAGGTTTGCGCACTGCTGAGGGAGATTGATGATCCTAGGTCGCGGGCGCGCGTGCTCGCCGAGAGGGCGTTTCTTCGTTCCCTGGAGGGCGGGTGCCAGGTACCCGTCGGGGCGGTGGCCCACGTTCAGGACCGGGAGTTGGTCCTGCAGGGAATGGTGGCCACGCTTGACGGCCGGAAGGTGATGCGCGGGTTGGCCAGAGGAGATATGGAGGAACCAGAACACATAGGTGCGTCCCTGGCGGAGCGGCTTCTCGACCGCGGCGCGCGCGAGATTTTGGCCTGCGCACGTGAGGAGTGGCGGCAATGAGACGGGGTTGTGTCTACCTTATAGGCGCCGGGCCCGGGGACCCCGGGCTTTTGACCATCAAGGGGTTAGACTGCCTGCAAAAGGCCGACGTGGTAGTTTATGACCGGCTGGTTAACCCGTACCTGCTCAAGTATGCCCGGCCCGACGCCGAACTGGTTTACGCCGGGAAGTCGCCGGAGGGGCACACCCTGTCCCAGGCCGAAATCAACGAGCTCCTGGCCGCCAGGGCACAGGCGGGGAAGACGGTGGCCAGGCTTAAGGGCGGCGACCCTTTCATCTTCGGGCGCGGCGGCGAGGAGGCGGAATACCTGGCGGCACGCGGGGTGCCGTTCGAGGTGGTCCCCGGAGCGTCTTTATTTCACCTGAAATGATGGTGAAGTTTCCTCGAAGCTCTTCAGGATACCTTCTGTTTAATGAGCCCTTGTACAATGAAC
>DMDP01000194.1 GCA_003445475.1 Peptococcaceae bacterium
TTCCTGGTGCCGGAGGCGGGAGTCGAACCCGCACGGGAGCAAGCTCCCCCGGGATTTTAAGTCCCTTTTACCCCGTCCATAGTTGTCTGAGGTAGTCCTAGAAGTCAGTAATGACGTGGGTTTCCGGCCTGGGAATGTCCACCATTTCCATTGTTATCTGCGCCCGTTCCTGGAACGTTCCTGGAATCTTTGAACCTCGAAACCACCAGGGACCGCTCCACGGTGGCGGCCCCTGTCAGCGGCCGTCCTTCCGCCTGGTTATGCACCCTTCGTTATTGCCCCGCTTCTTCGCCATCCCCTCCCCCTCCTTAGAACACCTTGACCACCAGGACCACCACCAGGCATACCGCCGCCAGGACCGGCGGCACAAGCCGGCCGTAGCACTTAAGGAACCGAATCACGGGTCTTTGGCTCCTTTGCTTAACGGAGCAGTTTTTCAAACTCCTCCACGGTCAGCCCGGCCTTGCGGATCAGCGCCCGCAACAATCCCCGGTCAAGCTCCCTGTGCAGCGGCACGGTGAGCACGTTTGGGTTGCCCGGCTTCGTCAGGCTGAGGTGGCTACCCTTCTGTCTTGCCAGCTGCCAGCCCGCCCTGACGAAAGCCCTTACCGCTTCCTCCCCGGAGCAAACGGGCAGCCGGGCCACTTAAACGGCCACCTCCACCTCGGCCACCTCGCAGGCAAGAGGCAGGCCCAGTTCCTTCCGCGTTTCCAGGCTCAGGGCGATGGCCTCCCTTATGTTGGCCAGCGCCTCCTCCTTGGTCCGCCCCTGGCTCAGGCACCCCGGCAGCGCCGGGCACTCGGCCACAATGTACCCGTCCTCACCCTCGGTAAGCGTCACGAGAAACTTCACTCGCGTTCCCTCCCTTCCTCGTCGGGCACATACACCAGCAGGTCTCCCGGTTGGCAGTTGAGGGCCTTGCAAAGAGCTTCCAGGGTATCGGTATCTATCCGCTTAACCCTTCCATACCACAAAGGCGTGAGGGTCGAGCGTGCCAGCCCCGACCGCCTGGCCAATTCTGCGATGGTGCGAACTCGCCGGTCGGCCATTACAGTCGCAAGCCGCCAATGAATGGGCATACTGCACCCCTCCTCAGATGAGAGTATACCATAATCACCTCATTATGGCAACCTACCGATTCAAAACGGACAACAAATTTTTCACTTTCCTATTGACGGGCTAGCTGACTGATGCTACATTATAAACAAGAAGACGGTCAACAGGAGGGCGATACCGGTGGCGGAAATCACGGCGCTGGTGCAGGAGCTGGAGGCGGTGAAGGCGAAGGTCGCCGAGCTTGAGGCGGCGCTGGCGAAGGTGCAGGACACCAGGACCGAGGCCCGCCGGAACTTCGCCCGGCTGGTGAAGGGGGGGCTGGACGAGCGGCAGGAGAAGCAGCAGGAGCAGGAGACGCCGCCGTGTTGCCTGGAAACCACGGTCGCGGTCCTGGAGGTCAGGCCCACGAAGAAGGGCGGCATCCGTGCCTGGTGCCAGGACACCGAGACTGGGGAGAAGGTGGCCGTCTACGCGAAGGACGCGGCCGGGAAGAAGCTGGCCGAGTCGGTCAGAAAGAAGGTGAGAATCCACTACCGGGCTTTGGACGCCGGCTGGTACACGGTGAAGGTGAGCTAGGCCGGGCGCAAGCCCGGCCCCTCCCGGGGGCCGTTGCGGATGGTGCGGATGGTCCCACGGCCCCCGGAGCAGGGTTCGGCAGGAGCAAAGCAAAATCCTTCAGGAGGTAAGGCCATACGCTTACCCCCTTCATTGATCCATCTCGGCGAGATGTCTGCTTATTATCGCGGCATCATTGGCAGAGATTTCTTCCCAGCCGGGCCCCGCGCGGCCACGCGCGCCGCCCCTCCGTCACCCGTGGCTTCTCCTTTTAGGATTTCGAGGATCTTGGCCCGGGAGAATCGCCACTGCCGCCCGATCTTGGTGGCAGGCAGCCGGCCGCTCTTGACCAGGTTATACACCGTCTGGTTGCTCACCCGGAAAGGTCGGCCACTTCCTCGACGATATGTGACCATGTACTGGAAGGGCATTGCATGCCGCTCATCACACTATACGGTGTAAGGTGAAGTACACCGTTTCGCCCCGGGGAAGGTGTCGGGGGCTGTCTGTGCGAAGGACGGGCACTCTGAAGCCGAGGGGGGATACAGATGGTCGGGCAGCGGTTCGCATATCGCACAAGAGCAAGGGTGATCGGGGATCCGGTGCAGCCCGTTGAAGTAGTTAAGGAGGGCCCTCCACGTTCACAGAAGGTTAAGATTCGCTACCTTGAAGGTGAATATGAGGGACTCGAAGAGTGGGTACCGAAGACAAGGCTGCTCGTACCGTGGGAAGAGGCACAGGCGTTCTGTGAGGACGAGAGGCGTTTGCTGGCGGTGGTTGAGGCCACTGAGCAAGTCGAAGGAACAGTCACATATGGAGCCGTGGGTTGGGTATTCGGCGCCGTCGCCGAGCTGTTTGGTGAGGAACTGGTTCTAACGGGGTGGAAGGTAATTGAACGGGATCTTCTAATTATTGAGGACTTTTTCAAGACCGTCCGGAAACTGGACCTCGATGGACATAGCCTCCTGTCGGTGCCCTGTACCTTTGTCGACAGGAACGGAAACTACAGGGCGCCGTTTTCGGCGGCTGAGGACCTGGCCCGGCTCTTTTGCCGGCGATATCCGAAGCAGATCCTGCACTACATCAATCACAAGGACGCCGAGTACCGGAGGGAGGTTACGGCCGAAGCAGATCCCTTCCGGGCGCGCGTGGAGGATACGTGGCTCGACAAATGTGAAATGGAGTTTTCCCTGGTGAGGGAATGGTGCGGCGAAGAGAAGGTCGAGGAAGTGAACCAGGTCGACGCCCTGCGGGAGGAAGTACGCCGGTTGAGAGACTTAGTTCGATCCACGGCGGCATGGTTGAAGGCACAGGGTCACCACGTTAAGGCCGCTTGGGTGTTGAAGCAGCTGGACGCTATAGCAAAAAACCACAAGCCACCTGAAGGGCAAACATAGGGAGCCCCAGACGATCAGGGCTCCCCTTGAGGTGCCCTCCGTCCTACCCTGCCTCTGCACCAAGACCCAAACATACACTCCACCACCATCTCGCCGCCGGGGAGCTCGCCCACGAGGTCTTCGTCCTCTTCCTTACCGGCGCCCCCGCCGAAGGCCGCCGTGCCCGCGGTATCCGCGGCCGGGCCGCCGAAGTCCAGCTGGAGCGGGGTGATCTGCACCAGCACCCGCTCGTTGGGGCGGAACTGCCGTAGCTCGGTCAGGTTTTCGCCGGTGAGGTCACCTTCGTCGAGGATGACCCGTAGGGTCTGGGCGAAGCGGTTCTTCACCATGGTGTTGACGATCTCGATCTTGCGCACGCGCGCCTGGAAGTCGGCCTTACGCATTGGGTTAATCCCTTCCTCGCTTCAGAAAAGCCGTTTAAGGGGGATCAATTATGAGAGAATTCCTGGCCTGTCTGACCGGTTTGATCGGCTCCGAAGATGCGATAATAGTCTATACTTTCATCCCATGGCTGCCAATGTTCTGTTCGGAAGTACTTTCGCACCCAGTGATCAAGAATCTGGAGCGTTCCCCTGCTTTGGACTCGAATCTTTCCGTCTTCCCGCACAATCTCCGTTTCATATGGTACTTCGCTCCGAAAAAACTCCTTGTTAATATGGGCTTGTTTTCCCCATATTTTCCGAAGTCTTGCCTGAACAGAGGCAGGCGGCCCATGGCACTGGCCATCTGGTTTATAATCCAAAAGCTCTTGGACAAAGGCGTCAAAAATCGGGACGCGTTCGCCCCAGTCACCAATAACGGTGGTACGGAAGTAGCCGGGATGTAGTCGGTAATCCCCGGTCAGCTCTTTTGTCTTCCAGATTTGTTGGTGCTCTGGGCTGAGATTGGCAAGGTACCGCAGGTATACCGCGACGGCCCTATTAAAGTCCTGGTCATAGGAGAAACCGAATGATTGTAGTAAAATCTATGACGACAGACGGTGCCTCCCAGGGAACGTTCGGACCAAACTCCTCCCGCGGGCTCACGGCACCAGTGAGCAGCCGATCTCCCCACGCTGGCACGCTTCACGATGCAATAATAGCACAAACCCTATTTTCATCCCCGGTGGCGGCGATTAATCGTCGTGAACAACTCCCCCGAAGTTCTGCATTTCCAAGAAAATCATCCTTATCGACGAAAATAGACTGGCGGAACCGATGATGGAGTACGGATTGGGGGTGGTAAGGGTCGGATCTTACGATATACATAAGGTGGATATGAATTACTTTCCGCCGGAAGAATGGCTGAAGAGAAACGTCACGAGGATGAAAAAGAGGGTCGGGCTGAGCCCGGTCGGGCGGCAACCCGCCAAAAAGCAGCAAAAAGGGCGGCGCTTCCACGCCGCCCCGAAAGGCCGCATAGCCTTAATT
>DMDP01000036.1 GCA_003445475.1 Peptococcaceae bacterium
AAGGCGTGGTGATTGGCGATAAGCAATTCCCGGGCCTTTTCGTCCCCCTGCTGCAGACGCCTCAGGAGTAGAATGGTCTCGGTCTCGCCTTGTCCCGCCCGCGCATTCTTCACCGTGAGCCACTCCCGTTTGGAAGCAACGCTGCCGGATTATTAACGGTAAGGATGCCGAGTGTTCTCGATAAGAACATTTTCGGCTGAAGCGGAGAAGCTTTTAAGTGTAGGTGTTCCCACTAATTTGCCGGAGTAGGTGCGCCTTTTCTCGAAGCTTGCCGGGAACGATAGCGCGCGCCTGCGGCAAGACCCTTGAGATACGGGTAAGGTGAGTGACGAAGTAGTGGCGGGAAAAGAAGTTGCCCGAATTTGAGACGGCGGAAGAAGAAGGCGCCTTCTGGGAAACTCATTCCGTGGTCCCGTATCTGGATCAGATGGAGACCATGGAATTGGAGGTGGCCTGTCCAAGGAAAAAAGCAGGTAAGTATAACTTCAAACGGCGATCTCCCGGATGAAGGATTACTTGCGAAGGAGGCGAAGCGATGAACCGGAAAGAGTTCAAGGCCGAGTCGCTCAAGAACCCGGCTTTCAAAAAGAGTACGACGCCCTGGAGATCGAATACCACCTGCTCAGGGCGATAATCCGGCGCCGCCTGGAAAAGGGCCGGTTTTCCTCGATTACCTGATTAACTGGACACCGGAGGGCGCTGGAAAAAAGTTTTTGCAGGAATTGTTAGAACGTGTTGCGTACTTTCTACCCGGTACGAGTGTCGAAAAAAGGGGGGATATGGAGAGGGAAAATCTGACACAAGGCTCCGTCTGTCTTTCGGCGTCTTTCGTTAATTTTGTAAGGAGGGAAAAGCAGGGTGTCCCATTTGCAACGGTACCGCTTTCTTTTTGCCCTGCTGGCCGTGGCGCTGGTTGCGGCGCTGGCGGTGGCGGGGTGCGGAAAGAAGGAGACTACGGGTGAGAAAAAGGCGCCGGCGCAGCATATCCGGTATAACCTGGGCGTGGAGCCGGAGACGCTCGACCCGGCTATCTCGACGGGGTTGCCGGAGGGCACCATTCTGATGGCCCTGCTGGAAGGGCTCACCCGTTACGACGCAAACCAGAACATCACGCCCGCGCTGGCGGAGAGCTGGGAGATTTCCGATGACGGCCTGGTGTACACGTTCAAGCTCCGCGACGCGAAGTGGTCGAACGGCGACCCGATAACGGCGCACGACTTTGTCTTCAGCTGGCTGCGGGTTCTCGACCCGAACACCGGTTCCGAGTACGCCTACCAATTGTATTACATCAAGGGCGCCGAGGAGTACAACAGCGGCAACGGCAAGCGCGAGGACGTGGCCATCAAGGCGCTCGACGACAAGACCCTGCAGGTGACGCTGAAGGCGCCGGCCCCGCAGTTTTTGGGCCTGACCGCCTTCCAGACGCTGTACCCGGTGAACCCGAAGGCGGCCGAGAACCCCGACTGGGCCAAGTCCCCCGAAACCTACGTCTCGAGCGGCCCCTTCAAGATGGTGAAGTGGGACCACCACCAGAAGATCGAGTGCGTGAAGAACCCCGACTACTGGGACGCCGCGAACGTGAAGCTTGAGAAGCTCGATTTCTACCTCATCGACTCCGCGGACACCGGGTACAACATGTACAAGACCGGGCAGATCGACTTCCAGGACGACGTGCCGACGCAGGAGATCCCGGCCTTGAAGGCGAGCGGCGAGCTCGACATCTTCCCCGACGCGTCCTGCTACTTCTACCGCTTCAACGTCACGCGGAAGCCCCTGAACGACGTGCGCGTGCGCAAGGCCCTGGCCATGGCCATCGACCGGGAGGCCATCGTGAAGAACATCACCCAGGCCGAGGAGCGGCCGGCCTACGCCTTCGTGCCCCCGGGCTTCAAGGACGCCGACGGCAAGGACTTCCGCGCCAACGGCGGGGACTTCTTCAAGTACGACGTGGCCGAGGCCAAGCGGCTCCTGGCGGAAGCCGGCTACCCGGACGGCAAGGGCTTCCCGAAGCTGAAGATCCTGTACAACACCAACGAGCGGCACCAGAAGATCGCCGAGGCCATCCAGCAGATGTGGAAGCAGAACCTGGGCATCGAGGTGGGCCTGGAGGCGCAGGAGTGGCAGGTCTACCTGGAGTCCGAGGACCAGCTTAACTACGACATCGCGCGCGCCGGCTGGAGCCCGGACTACCTCGATCCCATGACCTTCATGGACATGTTCGTAACGGGCGGCGGCAATAACGACACCGGCTGGAGCAACAAGAGGTACGACGAGCTGATCAGGAAGGCGAACTCCACGGGCGACCAGAAGGTACGGATGCAGGCCATGCACGAGGCGGAGAGGATCCTCATGGAAGAGATGCCGATCGCGCCCATCTTCCACTATACCAACCCGAACCTGATCAAGGACAACATCAAGGGCGTGATCGTGCCGCCGTTCGGCACCTACGCCGACTTCAAGTGGGCGTACGTGGAATAATATGCGGCCGGGCGGGCGGGGCCTTCCCCGTCCGCCCGTTTCTCATCTCTGGCGGCGACGGAGCGTTGACGCTGTCGAATCCCGCGAATAGAATGGAAAGGAAGCGAACAACAGGAGCGGGAGCGCCAGGAACGCAACAAGAGTCCGGCCGCGCATTTCAACCGGCAAAGGAGGGATAAACCTGGCCCGCTACCTTGTGCGCCGGATCGTTACCATCCTCATCGCCCTCTGGCTGATCATAACCGTTACTTTCCTTGTCATGCACGCCGTTCCCGGCGGGCCCTTCGCCTCGGAAAAAGCCGTTCCGGCGGCGGTGCTCGAAAATCTGAACAAGCGGTACCATCTCGACGACCCGCTATGGAAGCAGTACGTGGACTACTTGTGGAACATCGTCCGGGGCGATTTCGGTCCCTCCTTCAAGTATGACCGCTCGGTAAACGAGATCATCTGGTCTACCTTCCCGGTTTCGGCCACCCTGGGCGCCGTGGCCGTGGGGTTCGCCCTGGTTGTGGGTCTTCTGGCGGGTATTTTTTCGGCCCTCTACCAGAACCGGTGGCCGGACTACTTCTCCATGGTGGTGGCCACCTTCAACTTCTCGGTGCCCAGCTTTATCCTGGCCGGCCTCCTGATGTACGTCTTCGCCTACCGCCTGCAGTGGTTCCCGCCCGCCATGTGGGGGAGCTGGGAGCACGTCGTTCTCCCTGCGCTGGCGCTCGCGGCCCTACCCACAGCCTTCATCGCCCGGCTAATGCGCTCGAGCCTGCTGGAGGTGCTGCAGCAGGACTACATCAAGACCGCCCGGGCCAAG
>DMDP01000133.1 GCA_003445475.1 Peptococcaceae bacterium
CGGCCGGGTGATGAGCGTTTACACACTGGTCTTCATAGGCGTCACCCCGCTGGGCAATCTCCTTGCCGGTTCGGCGGCCCACCTCTGGGGTGCGCCGGTGGCGTTCGCGGGCGGCGCCGGCCTTGCCCTGCTTTTCGCCGCCGGGGCCTTCTTCTGGCGGCGGACCAGTAAAGGGGGGAGCATTTATGGAACTGGAACGCATCGGGCCTAACCGTTACCGCCTGCCGCGCACGGGCAAGATGCGGGTGAACGGTCTCGTTTATGCCACAGAAGCCCTTTTACCCCATATCCGGGAGGACAAGTCGCTGGAGCAACTGGCCCACGCCGCGCAACTGCCCGGGGTTGTAGAGCCGGTTATCGGGATGCCGGACGTGCACGAGGGGTTCGGGCTGCCCATCGGCGGTGTGATGGCGGTAACGGCGGACGGCGTTATCTCGGCCGGCGCGGTGGGCATGGATATCAATTGCGGGGTGCGGCTCTTGCGGACCAACCTCCAGGCCGATTTCGATAAGCCCACGCTGCGGGCGCTGATGCAGGAAATCGAGCGTCTGGTGCCGACCGGCATCGGGAAAAAAGGAAAGCACAGGGGCATCACGGCCGCCATTTTCGAGGATGTGGTTCATCGCGGGGTAAAGGCGGTTGTTGAAGCAGGCTTCGGCAGGCCGGAAGACGTGGAGCATATCGAGGAATACGGGTGCCTGGCCGGTGCGGATCTTGGCGCGGTGAGCAGGGAGGCCGTCCGGCGGGGCGCCGAACAGCTCGGCACCCTTGGCGGCGGGAACCACTTTATGGAGATACAGCGGGTCGAAACCATCTTCGACCGGGAAATCGCGAGCCGCTTCGGCCTCTTCGAGGGTCAACTGACGGTGCTGATCCACACCGGCAGCCGCGGCTTCGGTCACCAGATATGCACCGATTATTCCAAAAGCCACATACCTGCAGCGGCCAGGTACGGCATTGACCTGCCGAGTAAAGGGTTGGCGTGTGCGCCGATCGATTCGCCGGAAGGCAAGCAATATTATGCCGCTATGGCCTGCGCCGTGAATTTCGCTTTCGCCAACCGGCAGATCATTACCGCCGACGTGCGCCGCGCCTTTGTCACCGTGCTTGGGCTCGCGGAAAAGGAGATGGGGCTTGAGCTGGTTTACGACGTGGCCCACAACATTGCCAAATGGGAGACGCACCACGGGCGGCGCCTCCTGGTGCACCGGAAGGGGGCGACGCGTGCCCTGCCCGCCGGCCACCCGGCCAATCCTCCTGCCTACCGGAACACCGGGCACCCCGTCCTGGTACCGGGCAGTATGGGCACGGCTTCTTACGTGCTCGTGGGCACCGAGTTGGCGGCGGAAGCGTTTTTCTCGGTCAACCACGGTGCGGGGCGCATCCTTTCCCGCGGTGCGGCTACCAGAACCATTACCAGGGAGCAGTTCGAGGCGCAGATGGGAGACATACTATATAATATAAGGGATTTCCGCGATCTTGTGGACGAGGCTCCGCAGGCCTACAAGGACATCGACGAGGTTGTAAAGACGCTGGCGGACATCGGCCTGACGCGGAAAGTGGCGCGCATGCGGCCACTGGCAGTCATTAAAGGCAGGGATTAGTCGTGTTCACACCGGAGGTGCGCAAGGCTCTGGACATCCTCATCGAAGCCGGGTACCAGGCATACGTGGTCGGGGGCGCCGTCCGGGATTATCTTCTCGGAAGGGAGCCGCGGGAGTTCGACATCGCGACCGACGCCTGTCCCGAAACGACTCTGCGGCTTGCGGCTGACCACGGCATCAAGGCCTTCCGGAAAGGGGTGGCCTTCGGCGTCACCTCCTGGCTGATCGACGGCCGGGAGATCGAAATCGCCACGTTTCGCACGGAATGGTACGGCGATGATGCGCACCGCCCGGCGAAGGTCGATTTCGTCTGGCACCTGGAAGACGACCTGGCGCGCCGCGATTTTACCATTAATGCCATAGCCATGTCGCGGGAAGGGGAGATCATCGACCCGTTCGGCGGCCGGGAAGATTTGGCACGCCGGTTGATACGGGCGGTGGGCGACCCGGAGGAGCGGTTTGCCGAAGATGCCCTGCGGGCGTTCCGTGCCGCGCGGTTCGTTGCCGAGTACGGTTTTGACGTGGACACGGCCACACGCGAGGCCATCCCGCGGGTCTTGTGGCGGATTCAGGGGTTGTCGGTGGAACGGGTGCGTGCCGAAATCGAACGCATCCTCGTGGCGCCCTTTGCGACCAAGGGCCTGCGGTTTATGGAGGCCACCAGGCTCCTGACTTCACTCTGCCACGGGCGCTACGACGGGCACGAGGAGGTGGTGCCCGTACTGCCCGAACTGGCAAGGCTAAAGGGCGTTCACCAGAACCCGCGCTGGCACCGTTACACGGTCTGGGAGCACACCCTGCGGGTCGTTGAGGGCGTCCCGCCGGAGATCGTCCTGCGCTGGGCGGCCCTCCTGCACGACATAGCCAAGGGGCTCCCGGGCGTGCGCGGGGCGAACAGGGAGGGCCAGCCCACCGACCACGGGCATGCGCTCGTGGGGGCCAGGATCGCGCGGGCAATCCTGAGCCGGCTGCGCGTCCCCCCCGTCCACACCGAACGTGTAACCTGGCTGGTAAGAAACCACATGGATTTCCCTCCGCCGGTGGAAAAGAGGGTCGTCAGGTGGCTGAGGCGCCTGGCCGGTTCTTTTGCGAACCGCGAGCAGTTGCAGGAAGGAGTACAGCAGTTGCTCACCCTGCGTGAGGCCGACCTCCTGGCCGGCAAGGTGGACATCGAAGCCGTCCTTGAACAGAACCGGGCCCTGCGCCGGATGGTGGAGGCAATTCTCGGGCGCATCCCCTTTTTCCCGGCCGACCTGCCGATCTCCGGCGGGGAGGTCGCGGCCCTGACGGGACCGGGGCCGCAGGTCAAGGAAGTGCTCGACGATCTTCTGCTCCGCGTGCAGGCAGGGAAGCTCGAGAATACGGCGGCGGCGTTGCGCGCCGCCCTGGAAAAGAAACGATTACGATCGCAGCTTGAGTATAGATGAGTATTTTTCGTCCCTTTTTCGCTTTCTGGCAGGATATTGGCAGCAGGTGACGAAGCAACAGAGTATACTGGTAAGAAGGGTGGGAAATCTTGCCAGATAAGCGGACAAAGAAGTCGCCCTGTGCTTTTTGTGCCAGGCTCCTGGCCGCAATGAGCCTCACGCTCGCGGCGGTCCTTTACCCGTTGCCCCAGACCGGTTTCTCCCCCGTGGACAACCTGCCGGTCATGCGTACGGCTTGCGCCAATCAGGCGCCGGGCGTCTATACCATAAAACCCGGCGACACCCTGTGGGGGATCGCCCACCGGTACGGCACAACGGTCGCTGCCTTGAAGGCGGCCAACGGATTAAAAGGCGACCTCATTTTTCCGGGTCAGGTGCTGCGGTTGCCCGGGGCAGCTCCGCCGGCCGCCCGCCCGCCGGTCGGCCAACCCTCCCGTGCGGGCGACCGCATCCAGGAAATGCTCCGCTATGCGGAATCCCTTCTCGGCGTCCCCTACCGCTGGGCGGGAAACACACCCGCCGGTTTCGACTGTTCCGGCTACGTCCAGCACGTCTACGGCAAATTCGGCATCGGCCTGCCCCATTCGAGTTACGCGCAGTTTAAATGTGGCGCGCCGGCGGAACGCGAGGCGCTGCGCCCGGGAGACCTCGTCTTTTTTTCCACCTACGGTCCCGGGGCAACCCACGTGGGTATCTACCACAGCGACGGCCGCTTTCTGCACGCCAGTTCCGCCGCAGGCCAGGTGCGCTGGCAGTCGCTGGGCGACGCCTATTACCAGGCGCGGTATATAGGCGCCAGGCGGATTATACCGGCGCCCCCGCCGGAGCAACCCGCCCCGCAATCCGAACCCGCAGGTAGTTGACAAGGGTAGGGCAAGCTGGTAAGGTATCTTTGGTTGAAAGCCCCTGGTTCTCCTTGCACCTCCATCAGGTGGCTTTCTGTTTTTAAGGGGGTGGGCCTGTGGACGGTGACCAAAGCCTGCAAACGAGGCAGAATAAATGTTGTGACAGACCGGCGGGCCTGCCCCGGTACGGGCCCGCAGGCGACCCTGAGAAGGGGGGATTACCGTGGAGAGGGCCCAGGAGGTGCGCGGGACAATGTGCACCCTCCTCGCCGAAGCCGAACCCGAAAAACTGAAGACATTCCTTGATGAACTGCACTATGCCGATCTGGCGGAGATCCTGCCGGACCTTAACCTTGCCCAGCAGATCAAGATCGTGCGCGTGCTGGCGCCGGAGAAAGCGGCACAGGTGCTTTTCAAGCTGGACCGGCGCCAGGTGCAGTTGCTGCTCGAGGGTCTTGGCCCCCAGCGCAGCGCTTTAGTCTTGCGGGAAATGCCGGCCGACGACGCCGCCGACCTGTTGAGCGAACTGCCGCCCCCGGTGGTGGAGGGGTATCTCAAGTTGATGGGGGCTGCCGAGGCCGAGGACGTGCAGGAACTCCTCGGTTACGCAGCAGACACCGCCGGCGGCATCATGACCACCGAATTCGTGGCCATCAACGAGGGGGCCACGGTGGAGGAAACCATCGAGGTCGTCCGGAA
>DMDP01000155.1 GCA_003445475.1 Peptococcaceae bacterium
CTCCCCGATTGCGACGGCACCGCCCGCGGCAGCCGCGTCCGCGCGCGCGATCGCGACCACCTCCGGGGCAGGCTCGTAACCCCGCGGAGTGGCCACGGCGATTTCCATGCCCACGCGAGCGCACCCGAGCAGGAGCGAGTGGACGATGTTGTTCCCGTCCCCCACAAAGGCCAGCCTCAGACCGGCGAGTTTTCCCTTGCGTTCCAAAATGGTTAGTAAGTCGGCGAGGATCTGGCACGGGTGCTCGTGATCCGTCAACCCGTTGATAACCGGCACGTCGGCGTAGCGCGCCATCTCCTCCACGTCGGCCTGGGCAAAGGTGCGCACCATGATGCCGTCCACGTAGCGGGACAGCACGCGGGCGGTGTCGGCGATGGTCTCTCCCCGACCGAGTTGCAGCTCCTGACCGCTCAGATAGAGGGCGTACCCTCCCAGCTGCCACATGGCCACTTCGAAGGAAACCCGCGTCCGCGTGGAGGCTTTTTGAAAAATCATGGCCAGGGTTTTCCCACGGCACAACGCGTGCGGCTCGCCCGCCTTCTGCCGCCGCTTCAGTTCGCGGGCGAAAGCCAGTATTTCGATAATTTCCTCGCCCGTTAGGTCCCGCATGGAAAGCAGGTCACGTCCACGGAAGCTGCTCAATGCCGTGCCTCACCTTCTTTTTCTTTTATAGCTTCTTTGAAGACCTCGTCCAGGACGCCTGCGGCCTCGTCCACCTCTCGCTCCGTGATCGTGAGGGGCGGCACAAGGCGGAGCACGTACCCGTTAACGCAGTTGATGAGCAAGCCTTTCTCGCGGCAGCGCTCGACAAAGGGCGCTCCCGGCTCCGTAAGTTCGATGCCGACCATGAGACCCAGGCCCCGCACCTCCTTGACGAACGGGTAACGCGATGCCAGCCCCCACAGGCGCTTCCGGAGATACTCGCCCATGCGCGCGGCGTTCGCCGCCAAGCCTTCTTCCAGGATGGCCTGCAAGGCTGCCAGGCCCGCTGCGCACGCCAGGGGATTGCCTCCGAAGGTGGACGCATGATCCCCCGGTTCGAATGCGCGGGCCACCTCCTCCCGCGCCAGCAACGCACCGATGGGAAAACCTCCACCGAGGGCCTTGGCCAGGGTCATAACGTCCGGCTTGACATCGTAACGCTGGTGGGCGAAAAGCCGCCCCGTGCGCCCCATGCCGCACTGCACCTCGTCAAAGATAAGGAGCAGTCCGGCGCGGTCGCAAAGTTCGCGAACGCCGCGCAGGTAATCCCTGCCGGCGACGTTGATCCCACCCTCGCCTTGCACGGGCTCCAGCATGACGGCGCAGGTGTGGTCGTTAACCGCCTCCTCCAGCGCGGCCAGGTCGTTGAAGGGCACGTACCTGAACCCCCGCGGCAGCGGCTCGAACCCCTTCTGGTATTTGAGCTGCCCGGTGGCGGTGATGCATGCCAGCGTCCGCCCGTGAAAGGAGTTAAAAGCCGTGATTATCTCGTAACTCTCCTTGCCTTTATGGATTTTCCCCCATTTACGCGCCAGCTTGATGGCGCCCTCCACCGCTTCGGCACCGCTGTTGCAGAAAAACACGCGCTCGAGGCCGCTGTGTTCCGCCAGGAGTGCCGCCAGCCGCGCCTGCTGCTCGATGTAGTAAAGGTTGGAACAGTGCATCAGGCGCGCCGCCTGCTGGCGGATCGCCTCCACCACGCGCGGGTGGCAGTGCCCCAGGGAGCAGACGGCTATGCCGGCGGTAAAGTCCAGGTATTCCTTGCCGCCGGCGTCCCAGAGGCGCGCGCCTGCGCCCCGCACCGGGGCCACGGGCGCCCGCGTGTAGGTGCGCATGAGATAACGATCGCTCAAGGCAATAGTCTCTTCCGGCCTGAGGTTGTTCACCCTTCCACCACCATCGTACCGATGCCCTCATCGGTAAAGATTTCCAGGAGAATGGCGTGCGGCACCCGCCCATCGAGAATGTGCGCCCGGCGCACCCCACCCCGGATGGCGTTGGCGCAGCATTCCACCTTGGGCAGCATCCCGCCCGCAATCTGTTTCTGCCCCACCAGGGCGGGAACTTCGGAAAGGCGCAATGTGGAAAGAACCGACCGCTCGCCTTCCCGCTCGACCGTTATACCTTCCACGTCGGTGAGAATCACCAGCTTATCCGCCCCCAGGGCCACCGCCAGGTGCCCTGCTACATGATCGGCGTTGATGTTATAGCTCTCCCCTTCCGGGCCCAGGCCGATGGGGGCGATTACCGGGATGTACCCGTCCCTGATCACGTTCATTATCAGTGTGGGGTTGACGCAGACTACCTCGCCGACAAACCCTATGTCAACCTCGGTCATCTTTTTTCTCGCCCGCAGAAGATTGGCGTCTTTGCCGCAGAGACCTATGGCCTGGCCGCCCAGGCTGTTAATCAGGGCTACGATCTCCTTGTTGATCTTGCCGACCAGGACCATCTCCACGATCTCCATGGTCTCGCGGTCGGTTACCCGCAGGCCGTTGACGAAAGTGGACTGCTTGCCGACCCGCCGGAGCATCTGCGTGATCTCGGGTCCGCCGCCGTGCACCAGCACGGGGTGCATGCCGACGAGCTTCATCAGGATAACGTCGGTCATCACGGCCCGCTTCAGTTCACAGTTTACCATGGCGTGTCCGCCGTATTTAATGACAATTATTTTACCATAAAACTTTTTGATATAGGGAAGCGCTTCGACAAGAATAGCCGCCTTCTGATGCGCCGTGACCATTTATCCAGCCTCCAGGAAGGTACTGCAACCGCCTCACGAACGGTAACTGGCGTTGATCTTCACGTAGTCGTAAGTAAGGTCGCACCCCCAGGCCGCCGCCTCGGCCGTGCCCGCCTTCATGTCCAGGGTGATCAGCACCGGGTCCTGCGCAAGCACGTGCCTGGCATGCTCCTCGTCGAAGGGGACACCCGCTCCGTCGTGCGCTACAAGGAGATTACCGAGGAAAATGTCGCACCGGGCGGGATCGAACGCCGCGCCGGAATAGCCGGCGGCGCAGAGGATGCGCCCCCAGTTGGCGTCCCGCCCGAAGACGGCGGCCTTGACCAGGTTGGACGCGGCCACGGCGCGGGCGGCCAGCCGGGCGTCGTTCACCGTCGGCGCCCCCTTGACCCGCACTTCGATCAGCCGCGTTGCCCCCTCCCCATCCCGGGCAATCGCTTTCGCCAGCGCGACGCACACCTCCTGTAAAGCGGCCAGGAAAGGCGCCGCCGCATCCGCGTTCGTTATCGGCTCGTTGCCCGCCAGGCCGTTGGCCAGAATGACGGCCATGTCGTTGGTGCTGGTGTCCCCG
>DMDP01000016.1:0-254 GCA_003445475.1 Peptococcaceae bacterium
GCTCTTCCGATCTAAGGAACGTACAGGCATCCTGATACCCCGGTTTCTCGGCAAAACGCACGGCACGGTATGCGTGTATGTCGCCTCGCTTCTCTACCAGCGCGCCGCGCCGGATGTACCCATAACCCGTTTCGCCGTGTCGGGGTGACACCCAGGGTAACCAACCAGTGACCGGTGCGAGCAAACTCTGCCGCCGCCGTGAGAATCTCCGGGAACCGATCTGTATTGGCAATATAGTGATCGGCGGGAAGGAA
>DMDP01000016.1:550-4454 GCA_003445475.1 Peptococcaceae bacterium
TTTCATTACGCCCGCGGGATTCTGCCGCGCCAGGTACCCGCGGCCAGTCCTATCGCGGCTGCCGATCGCGGCCGCAAGGTTCTTCGAGCACGTTATCCCCCGGCACGTCGGGCAACCGCTCGTGTACCAGGTTGCCATACTCACGCCCCGTTACGATGTAGACGTTGTTGAGGGGTACCAATCCCGCTATGCGGTGAACCGTCTCCTGAAGTAGGGTTCTGTCCCCGAAGAGTGCAAAAACTGCTTGGGGCGCTTCTTTGAACTGAGCGGCCAAAACCTTTCACAGGTGCCACCGGCCAAAATGACGGCGAAAACTTCACCGCTCACGCTACTCTCCGCCTCTATAATCCGCCTCCACAAATTCATTACTTCCGTTAATCCTTTCCGGCGAGTATCTCCCGGAAGTAGGCTATCGTTTCCCGCAGACCGTCTACCAGCGAGGTCTTCGGCTCCCATCCCAATAGTTGCCGGGCCTTGGTGACGTCCGGACAGCGGCGGGCGGGGTCGTCTGGCGGAAGTTCACTATATTCGACGCGGTACTCGCACCCGCAGAGTTCCGCCACCACCTTTGCAAACTCAAGGATAGTCGTTTCATTAGGATTACCGATATTTACAACTTCGCCTTTAGCATGCGGCGCAGCCAGTAACCGCACCAACCCCTCGATCTGATCCGCTACGTAGAGAAAGCTCCGCGTCTGCCGTCCGTCGCCGTATACGGTTAAGGGCTCCCCCCGCAGAGCCTGGATGATGAAGTTGGGTACCACCCGGCCGTCGTCGGGGCGCATACGAGGGCCATAGGTGTTGAAGATCCGGGCAATGCGCACGTCAAGGCCGTAGCGGCGGTGGTACTCCATCGTCAGCACCTCGGCGAAGCGCTTGCTCTCGTCGTAGCAGGCCCGCAACCCCGTCGGGTTCACGTTACCCCAATACGTCTCCGCCTGGGGATGAACCAGGGGGTCGCCATAAACTTCCGAGGTGCTTGCCAGAAGGAAGACTGCCCCTCTCTGCAGGGCCAGGTCGAGCAGGTTCTTCGTTCCCAGAGAGTTAACCAGCATCGTTTCGATGCTGAGGCGCCGGTAATCCACCGGACTTGCCGGGCTTGCCAGGTGAAAAATGAACTCGAAAGTATCCTCTGGCGGTGACCACCCCGTTATGTCTGCCTCGTAAAAGGAGAAGAGCGGACTCTCTTTCGCAAGAGCGAGGTTTTGCAGATTCCCAGTGGAAAGGTTATCTACGCCCACTACTTGGCAACCACAGGCGAGGAGCCTATCCACGAGGTGACTACCCAAAAAACCGGCGGCACCAGTCACCAGCGCCCTTTTCCCTCTAAAATGCTCTTCCTTAAATTCCCACGCCACGGTAGACAAAGCCTAGATCCTCCAGAAATTTTTTGTTCAGCGCGTTTCTGCCGTCAATGACCACGGGGGTGCGCATGACGCTAAAAATCTCTTCCCAATCAGCAGTGACGAACTCCTGCCATTCAGTAACGAGAACGAGTGCGTCTGCTCCTTCCGCAGCTTCATGGATGTTGGTGCAGAAGTGGATGGGTAGCTCGCGGAGGTTTTCCCGACACCGCTGTACAGCCACTGGGTCGCAGACCCGGACCACTGCTCCCAATTCGACAAGTCGGCGGATGATATCAAGCGAGGGGGCGCCCCGTAGATCGTCGGTATTTGGCTTGAAGGCGAGCCCTAGGATACCGATTATTTTGCCGCGCACTGTTTTGAGGACCTCTTGGAGTTTGCGCACCACCACCAGGCGCTGGGAAGCATTAACTTCGCAGACTGCTTTCAGGAGTTTAGCGTCATATCCGTAACCCTCGGCTTCTCTGATGAGTGCCATCAGGTCTTTCGGGAAACAACTGCCGCCCCACCCAACGCCCGCATTCAGGAAAGCGCAGCCGATTCGGTGGTCCAGACCGATGCCGAGCGCTACATCTTTCACGTTGGCCCCTATCAGGTCGCAGATATTGGCGATCTCGTTGATGAAGCTGATTTTCGTCGCTAGAAAAGCGTTGGCGGCATACTTAATGAGCTCCGCGGTGACCGGATTCACTTTGACTAAAGGCACCTTTTTTAAGCCTGCCGGGCGGGGCAGGGAAGGGGGCGGGGTAAAGTCCTGTTCCAGGATGGGCCGGTAGAGTTCTGTTAGTGTCTGCATGGCCCGTTCGTCGACTGCGCCGATAACCACCCGGTCGGGGTAGAGACTATCCGCGATGGCCGAACCCTCCCGCAGGAACTCCGGGTTGCTCGCCACAGCGAAATCGACTGCGCCCATATTTCCTTGCTTTTCGAGCCCCTGGTGGATAAAAGACTCAACCCAGCCGTTCGACCCTACGGGGACCGTGCTCTTGTTAACCACGACCCTGAACTTGCCGGGTTTGAGGTTTTCGCCGATGGCGATGGCAGCGCAGCTGACAAAGCTCATATCCACCGCGCAGCCGTCGGCAGTTGGCGGCGTGCCGACGGCGATAAAAATAACCTCCGCCGAAGCAAGAGCAGTTGCGGGATCAGTGGTAAAATTAAGGCGTCGTGCCGCTAGCTCCCGGCGGACAAATTCTTCTAAGTAAGGCTCAAAGAAAGGGACGGTTCCACTTTGCAACTGCCGAACCAGCTTCTCGTTTATGTCGTAGCCCATCACTTCGTTTCCCAAATAAGCAAAGACCGCCGCGGTCGTCAGACCTACCCAGCCCGTGCCGATAACGGCTATTTTCACTCGATCATCTCCCGGTTTGTCCGCTGAAATTCCGGTGCGAACCTGCGCTTTTGCGCTGCCCTGTTTCTACATAGTTCGTTGCTTTTTTCCCCAGTCCTCCTTTTTCACTCCTCTTGCAGTACGTGGTTTAGTACCGCTTCGTACCTGGATACAATCCCGGCGGCGTCGAAAGCGGCAGCCCGCTGCCGCGCCGCCAGGCCCAGGGTGGCGCGCTTTTCGTCATTAAGAACAAGGTCCTCGATAGCGCCGGCGAGCGCACCAGTATCGCCCGCAGGGACGAGGATTCCCGCGCCTGTCCCCTCCAGAATGTCCCTCCCGCCGTCGGTCGCGGTGCTGATTACCGGGAGGCCTACGGCCAGCGCTTCTGTGATGACGATCCCGAAGGGCTCCCAGGCCGAGGCCAGCACAAAGATATCAGCGCGGGCCAGCCACGCATACGGGTTGGCCACCGCGCCGGGGAGGAAGACACGGCCGGCAAGCCCGAGTGCGGCGACCATCCTTTCGAGTTTCTGCCGCTCCGGTCCTTCGCCCAGAATCACCAATTCGAGGTCGCGCCCGGAACGTTGCTGCGCCGTGGCAAAGGCCGCTATCAGGTCGTGGTGGGCCTTCTGGGGAACGAGCCTCCCGACCGAAACCAACCGCAGCCGTTCCGGCGGCTTTTCTATCAACCCAGCCGGGGTCTCCTCCTTGAGCCGGTCGATCACCGCAAGGTCAATGGCGTTGGGGATGATCGTAATCTTTTCCGGCGCCGCCTTAAGCACCTTGACTACCTTCTCCGCCACACCCCGGGAGATCGCGATGTAGTGGGCAACCTGCGGGGGAATGAAGGCCCGCACCAGGGCTGCGCGTATGCTACCCAGCCACCGGGTGGCAAAATCCGTCTCCAGGTCTGATTGGACCGACCAGACAAGCTGCGGCTTGTGCTCCAATCCCCGGAACGCGAGCGCGCAGACCAGCGTGGGCAGCCAGAGGAAGGTAAGCACCACGTCGGGCGGGTGCTGGCGGAGAAAGTGGCGCAGGGCAGGGACTAACCTCGCCGCCCAGGTGAGCTGGGCCGCCATCCCCTCAGGCTGCTGAGGAGTAAGCGCGGCGAGTTGCACGCCCGCAGAGAAGATCGGAAGAGCGTCGTGTAGGGGAAGGGTGGAAGTTTTGGGAGGCGCCGTATCATTAAAAAAAAAAGTCAGGTATG
>DMDP01000088.1 GCA_003445475.1 Peptococcaceae bacterium
TCCACCGGGACGGCGCGGCCTGGCACGGCCCGCATGCCCTGGCCGTGACCGACGGCACCGGCCGGGTGGTCGGGATGCTCAGCCTGGGGAACCTGCTATCCGCCGTCTTGATAAAGGACCTGGAAGAGGATACCTGGCAGAAGGCCGAAACCTGGGGCTGGTACTACATCAGGAAGCTTTGTGAACAGACCGGTTTGCGCGTGCGAGATTTGATGCGGCCCATTGACCTTGTAACCGTAAGCGGCGGGGACGGCATCGTCGAGACCGCCCTTCGTTTTCTTACCCACCGCGTCAACTGGGTGACGGTAATGGAGAAAGGCCGGGCGGTGGGGATTGTGCGCACCATTGACATCTTCGCGGCCATCGAAACTTTGATCGAGTAAAGGGATGAGGGGAGAAGATTGTTCAGGCTGCGTTTCGGTTTTGCCCGCCAGCTTTTGCTGTTTACGATCGTTCTCCTGGCACTGCCGTGCCTCTTGACGTTCTACATGCTGCACACGATCAACCGGGCCGAGGAAACCATGGTCGCCAATGATCGGGCAAAGATGGGGCAGGCCATGCGGATGCTGGACGCCCACTTTCACGGAACCTTCCAGGAGATCCTGGACCGCGCGGGTGTCCCCGACGGCGCGCGGCTGTACACCAAAGCGCGGGTGCTGAACACCGCCCTGCGGCCGATCATCCAGGACGTGTCAGCATCCTATCCCGGAATGGAGCTGGGCTTTTACTCTAAGGACCTGGACATCATCCTGGACGGCAACCCCGAGTCCTACGACGTGAACTTTTCCTCCCGGCGCAAGAACGACATGCTGCGGTCGCTTCAAGACAGAAAGCCGGTGATCAATGTCATCGGCCTCGGTAAGACGGGCCTGCTGGAGGCCTACATGCCTCTAGAGCGCAACGGGGAGGTCATCGGGCTGGTCGTGGCGCGCGAGAACATGAACGCCATCTATCAACGGCTGAGCCGGGTGCGGACCGAGGCCTATGCCGTCATCATTCTCGGCGTCCTGGTCGGCGTGGGCGGGTTCTTTGCGCTCCTTAACCGGTTCCTGCAGATGACGATGAAGGTCAAAGACGGCCTGCGGCACCTGGAGAACGACCTGAGCTATCGTCTTCCCCCGGCGGTCGGGGAACTTGGCGAAATAGCCAGCGCGGTCAACCACCTGGCGGCGCGGCTTGGCGAGGTCCAGAGCTACAACGAGATCATTCTGGACAGCATCGACGCCGGTATCATAGCCGTGAACATGGACGGCCGGCTGATGACGGCCAACCCTTCGGCGACCCGCATGTTTGGCTTGACCAACGAGAGCATGGAGCAGGACTTCCGGGACGTACTTCCGCCCGATTCCCCCGCGCGGACCCTCATCGCCCGCGCCCTGGAATGCGGCGAGACGGTTAAGGAAATGAGCACCCACTGGACCACCCCCAGGGGGGAGGTCAAGGACCTGGTGTGTACCACCGGCATCCTGTTTAACGCCCGCCGCGAGAGGGTGGGGGTAGTCCTGACCTGTAAGGACGTCACCGAGAAAAACCGGCTGGAGGAACGCATCCGGCGCCAGGAGAAGTTGGCCTCGCTCGGCAAGTTCGTGGCCGGTGTCGCGCACGAGATCCGCAACCCGCTGACCTCGATCAGCGGTTACATCCAGCACTGGCAGAAGAACAATACGCCCTCCGCACAGGCCGTCGCCACGGTCTGTCGCGAAGTGATGCGCCTGAACGCCATTGTCGACAAACTCCTGTTTTTCGCCCGTCCGGCCGAGAGCAAGTTCGGCAAGCACGACTTGAACCAACTGGTGGAGCGGGCGCTGCAGTTCTTTATTACGATGCACGACGATAAGGTGCAGATCGTCAAGGAACTGACCCCCGACCTACCCCCGGTGCGGATCGACCCGGAACAGATCCAGCAGGTACTGGTTAACATGCTTTACAACGCCGTCCAGGCCATGCCGGACGGGGGAACCCTGACCGTTGGCACCGCTCACCACCGCGAGAGCGACATGGTGACACTAAAGGTAACCGATACCGGGATCGGCATCCCGGAGGAAAACCTGTCAAAGATCTTTGATCCTTTCTTTACCACCCGTGCCCGCGGCAGCGGTCTTGGCCTGGCCCTGGCGCACGAAATCGTCGGTGTGCACGGCGGGCACATCGAGGTCCGGAGCCGGGTCGGGGAGGGAACAACCTTCACGGTCTACCTGCCGCGCTACCGGGGTGAAGAGGAGGTGTCGTGATGACCAGAATTCTGGTGGTGGATGATGAGGAGAGCGTCTGCCAGATGCTCTCCGATATTCTCTCCGACGAGGGTTACCGGGTGGAAACGGCCGCCGACGGCCGGGAAGCCTTGGCCAAGCTGGAGGACGAGCACTTCGACGTCGCCCTGGTGGATATCCGCATGCCTGAGATGGACGGCATGCAGCTCCTGGAGCGGATACAGGCTGCGGGTGCGACCCTTCCGGTGATTATGATGACCGCCTACGGGACCACCGATACCGCCATCCAGGCAATGAAGCTCGGGGCCTTCGACTATGTCCTGAAACCTTTCAACCTGGAGGAACTCCTGATTACCCTGCGCAAAGCGGTGGAGATGGAGCGGATGGCCCGCGAGGTGGCCGCCCTGCGCAAGGAGCTGGCCGGAGACGGCCCGCCGGCGGAGATCATGGTCGGCCGGGCGCCGGCGATGCAGGAACTCTATAAACAAATCGGTCGGGTGGCCGCCTCCAACGCCACGGTACTCATCCTGGGGGAGAGCGGGACCGGGAAGGAATTGGTGGCCGGGGCCATTCACCATAACAGCGCGCGCAAGGACGGCCCCTTCGTCAAGATCAACTGCGCGGCACTGCCCGAGAACCTGCTGGAGAGTGAGCTCTTCGGTTACGAGAAGGGGGCCTTTACCGGGGCAGTCAGCCGCAAGCTGGGCAAGTTCGAGGTCGCCCACGGGGGGACGATCCTGCTGGACGAGATCAGTGAGATCTCTCCGGCCGTGCAGGCGAAGCTCTTGCGTGTTTTGCAAGAGCGGGAGTTCGAACGCGTGGGCGGAACGAAAAGTATCCAGGTCGATGTCCGCATCCTGGCGGCGACAAACAGGAACCTGGATGAACTCGTGCGGGAGGGTCTCTTCCGCGAGGACCTGTTTTTCCGCCTGAACGTAGTCACCATCCGGGTGCCGCCGCTGCGCGAGCGGAAGGAGGACATCCCGCTCCTGGTAGAACACTACCTGAAGACCCTCAGACCGTCACCGGGGAAGGAGATCACAGGGTTTTCCCCGGAGGCAATGCGCCTGATGATGGAATACGACTGGCCGGGCAACGTCCGGGAGTTGAAGAATATCTGCGAAAGAGTAATGGTCATGGCCACCGGCCCGGTCATTGTGCCCGAAGACCTGCCGTATAACCTGCGGCCGGAGGGACGGGAGATGGATGCCGAAGGCCGCTGGAAAAACAAGACCCTGAAGGAGATCGTGGCCGACGTCGAGCGGACCGTAATCCTCCGGGCGCTCAAGGAGCACGGGGGTAACCGCACCCGGGCCGCCCAGGCCCTGGGTATCAACCGCCGCTCCCTCTATGCCAAGCTTAAGGAATACGGCCTGGACTGAATGGGGGAAGAGCGGGGGGGCAAAAATGACACACCAGGTGGGCAAAAATTGCCCACCTGGACATTGCAGGCCGGTTTCAGCGGGGTGCCTGATAGGCACCCCGCCTCATTTTTCTCGCGCATTTTTTTGGCACGGTTTTCGCTAATTAAACGGGCAGAACCGAAAAAGGGCGAGGGGGGTGATCTTCGCCTCTTAAAACAAGCACCTTTTTGATCTCGACCAAAGGGGGTTCGCGCAATGGCCCATGCCCAAACGGCGCCAAAGCAAAATACAAGGCCTGAAGCCGGTACAAACGGTAGTGGAAAGCACCTTCTCAGCCTTCTGCTGCTCGCAGGCGGTACGGTCGTGGTCTACGGCCTGATCTTTCTGGGTTTTGGATCGATTAAGCCCTGGCTTACCAACGGGGGGTTTTACGCCCCATGCATTACGATGCCCACCGTCCTCCTGGTGGCTTTCCTCTACGGTGGAACGGTCTACCGCCTGCTGAAGCCACTGGAAAGAAGAATTGATTCCTTGGGCATCAGCGAAGGAAGGGGGCATCGCTAGATGGCCGGAATGGCAGCTCCGCACGGAGTTACGGAAGCGTTAACCTTTGTCCAGCTTACACCGATACGTGCCATAGCCCTGGCCGGACTTGGGTTTGTTGGGGGTCTTTTGAGCGGGTTCTTCGGCACGGGCGGGGCCTTCATTATGACTCCGGGGATGATGGGCCTCGGGGTGCCGGGCATCGCCGCCGTGGGCGCCAACATCACCCACAAGTTCGGCAAGGCGCTGGTCGGCGCGGCCAAACACCGCGAGATGGGTAACGTTGACGTGAAACTGGTGCTGTTTATGTTTGTCGCCCTGACGGCGGGCGTGCAGATGGCGGTCACAATAAACACCCGGGTCTATGAAATGCTCGGCACGGCCGGGTCCAACCTCTATATCAGCGCGATCTATGTCATCCTGCTCTCGATCGTCGCCTGGGGTATGTATCGCGACTTGAAGAACGGTGGCAAGGCCCAAACCGCGAAGGGTCCGTCCCTGATGGAAAGGATCCAGAAGGTTAATCTGCCGCCGATGATCAATTTCACCGTGGCGAACACGCGGGTTTCCCTCTGGCTGGTGCTCTTTGTGGGTCTGGCCACCGGGTACCTGGCCGGGACGATCGGCGTCGGCGGTTTCGTCGGCGTGCCGGCAATGATCTACCTGCTCGGGGTGCGTACGGTGATCGCCGCCGGGACCGAGCTCGGGATGGCCATCTTCTCCGGGGCTTACGGCGCGCTGATGTACGCCAAAGGCGGGTTTGTGGACATTCGCCTGACGCTCCTGCTGTATTTGGGTTCCCTTCTGGGCATCCAGATCGGCGCCATTGCCACCAAGGCCGTGCGCGAAGGGCAGATCAAGCTGGTTATTGTGACTGTGGTTGCCCTGGTCGCGGCCAGCCGCGCGGTGGCCATACCGAAGTACCTGGCCGAGCTAGGTAACGTGAGCTTTTCGCCGGCGTTGGCCAACTTCCTCGAAGTAGGAGCGAATATCCTCCTTTACGGCAGCGCCATTGCCGGCGCGGTCCTGATCTTGGTCTGGATCCTCCAGGCCCTGGCGAAGGGAAAGGCGCCGGACGCCGTTCCCGCGCGTTCCCGGCTATAAGTTAATAGGCTGAGAGGGGTTGGTAGCGTTGACACAGGAGACGGAAAGACTCTCGGCAGACGAACGGAAAAGGGTAAGACGTTTCAGTACGGCGCTTACCGCGGCGCTCCTGGTCCTGGCCCTGGTTACCTTCTGGGCCGTAGCGTACATCCTTCAGGACACGGTCTTTACCCATTACTTTGACCCGCAAAGGCACACCATCGTCGAGGAGGCCGGCAACGGTGAGATCCTGGAATGGCAGGACAGCCAGGGCAACGTCTACACCCCCGAGGACCCACACGTGGTATGGTACCCGGTAACGCTGGGCTTCGTCGTACTCTTCCTGATGGGCATATGTTACGGGTTGTACGTCCTGATGATGGAGCAGTATGTCGCCCTGATCCTGGTGCGCCGGTGGTACACCGGGGTCCTGCGCGATCTTCTTCCGACCAGCAAGCAGAAACCGGACGGGCAGAAGTACGCCTGGTCCTAGGAAAACCGGTTCTAAAAACGCCAATCTCCATCTATCTCTCTATACCTTCTTGCCCGCAAGGGCACATTTTTTTTGGCCGGGTATAGCGATAGGGGTTAATCCCGGCCGGGGAACCGGTCGCGCTCAGGGCATCCCCCAGGCGTCTGTTGATACCAGGCTACCGCCGGGCCTCAAATTCTTCCGGAGAATAACCTCTATTGGCTCTAATACTTCAGCAAGGGCATCGCCAAGGACTTCCCAGCGCTCCCATAACGGCATTCCCGAAAATGCCGGCGAAACGACGAGAAGGTCTATGTCACTATCAATTCTTGCTGTGCCTTTTGCTTGAGAACCGAACAGGTAAACCTTCTGAATGGGTATACCTTTTCTTTTCAACACTTAGGTAAGAATTTATAATGTCCGTTATTTGGCTTGTTGTTTTAGGCATTTTACCACTTCCCTTGCAGATATTCACTCAAGAATGCGGATCAACTCCTAGGGCTTTGGGAACAACTACCCACGGCCTCATATTGGCTTCAACTTATCTAGTCAGGAGCCGACCTCAAACGATAATAAGTGGTCAAAATAGTAAGGCATGTACTGCCGGTACCATGCGGCGTTGGGAAAAGTGTCGTAATCGAACCGCATGCGCACGGTGACCTTGGTTCCAACAGCAAACCTGCCGGTTGCCGCAACGGCCTTCTTGACGTTTTCCTCCAACTCTTCGAGGCTTGTGCCGCCGGCTACGATACTGTCGTTACTCGCGATCCACTGCCGCCCGTCGTGAACCAGGCGCAGATCCATCCGTACACCACGCATGCACCTTACTCCCTTCGCGTGCGTCCTCCGAACCGCCATTACCGGCCTTGACTCCGGATGTGGATATCCCGTTGAGGGAACGGGATCTCGATGCCCTCCGCTTCGAACCGGTCCTTGATGGCCATGTTGATCTCGTCGGTAACGGGCCACTGATCCCGCGCATCCTCAATCCAACACCGGATGAGTAAATTGAGCGAGGATTCGCCGAACTCCGTAAAGTAGATCCGCGGCGGAGGGTCTTTCAGAACGCGAGGATTTTCGTCCAGGATGGAGCGGATGATGGCCTTAACCTTGCGCATGTCGGTACCGTAGGCTACCCCGACAGGAATGCGCAGACGCATTTTGGGATCCGGGAGCACGTGGTTAATCACCTGACCGTTGGCAAGGTCCTTGTTCGGTATAACCACGTACTTGCCTTCGCGGCTGAGTATCTTCGTCGAACGCAGGCCAATATGCAAAACGTCACCCCGCATCCCGTTATTCAACTCGATACGATCCCCCTCCCGGAAGGGCCGGTCGGTCAGAATCATAAACCCGGCCAGCATGTTACCCAGGGTATCCTGGGCGGCCAGGGCAATAGCCAGAGAGGCCACCCCGGCGGTTGCGATGAGGCCGGTTACGTTGATTTCGAAATGGCTCAGGATAATTGTAAATGCCAGGAAATAAACAACCACCACAAGGACTTTGCGCAGCAACGGCAGGAACAGGTCGTCCAACGCAGTCTGCGTGCGGCGGGCAATGTTATGAAGATACCAATCGATGACCGTGCGCAGGACCAGGTTTAGCCAGAGCGCGGCAGCCGCTACGCCTACAACGAAGATGAGGTGGCCTATCCAATCGAAAACCGGGGAACCAGCCCACTGCGGGAAGTGCGACAGCTTGTCTCTGGCCACCTGCAAGACGAGAATAAAGACCAGGACTGCTACAGGACGCCGCGAGATAAGTACCAGCCTGGTATCCAGCTCGGCCCCGGCAGCATGTTTCACAATGCGCCCGAGTATCGTGCTCCACAAACGTCCCGCCAGCCAACCGATAACTACAGCCGCAATGACGTGAGCCAGGACCACCAGCAACAAGTCGATTAATTGCCTGTCAAGCGTCAATGCTCATTCCCCGGGTTGCCGGGGTTCCTCCCCCCACATAATCGTACTCGAGCCTTCCCCATCTCCACCGCCTACCGGTGTCGTAAGGCCTGCTATAGTTGTGAATCGTTAACCTACCGGCACGGTGTTTACCGGTACTATTCCTTAACTGCCCACGCTTTTCCTGCCCGAATTCGACGAAACCGGCCTGGAGTAGCTAATATTCAGGTGACTATGGGACAGACTAGACTATAGTGTGAGCTACTCCTGAGCGGGGGTTTACCATATGGTACAAGTAGGAAATTTTCACATCGGTAAAGCAGAAACGGCCGCTCCACCGGTGGCCGATGTGATGGAAGTTGCCGCTCTGTGGGACGAATTAGTATCGAGGTACGATATCATACAGCTTACGCAGATTTTACAGAACTTCGCCCACGACGTGGACTTAAAATTGATTCTGTCAAAAGGTCTGACCGGTACCCTGGAGAAACAGGTAGACAGGATCGAAAAAGAATTTAACAGGCTGCAAATACCGCTGCCGGAAAGACCGCCCAAGTCGGTCAAAGTTCCGTCCACTACCGGTATTTTTGAAGATGAACTTATATTCAACCTCGTATTCGCAGGAATCCAGAATGTGTTATCCGGACACGTGCAGCGCATCCGGGTGATAACCACAAGTGATACCCTGCGAAAAATGCTTATCGAGTTCTTGCAAGAGGAACTAGGTATCTTTGATAAAATGGTACTTTATGCTAAGACCAAGGGCTGGATCAAGTCTCCTCCGAAATTCGCCCCGTAATCGCCTACCGCCACCCAGCTTAAGCTCCCAAACTCCCTCCCTGTCAAGTAAGGCCGCCGTAGAAGTAAAACCCTGCCCATGCGGTGGCAGGGTATTCCGTATTCCACTATTTGGCCTCCCTGTAAGATTTGCGAGCCCTTTAACCCAGAAACCGCACACAAACCAGATAAAGTTCGGAAAACAACCTCTTGACAAGTCTTAGTAGGTCTGAAAACTCCATACCGGCGCTC
>DMDP01000227.1 GCA_003445475.1 Peptococcaceae bacterium
CGGAGTACTGGGTCGCGGTGGTTAAACCCGGACGCGTCATGTTCGAACTCGCGGGCGTACCGGAGGAGGTGGCGCGGGAGGCGTTGCGCCTCGCGTCGCACAAGTTGCCGTGCAAGACGCGGATTGTAAAACGTGCGGAAGTAGGTGAGGCCGGTGAAGGCTAGGGAACTACGGGAAATGAGCGACGAGGAACTGAAGAAGAAGCTGGCCGAATCCAAAGACGAGCTGTTCCGCCTGCGCTTTCAACACGCCACCGGGCAACTGGATAACCCGATGAAACTCAAGGAAGTGAAGCGGCACATCGCGCGCCTGATGACCGTGATGCGGGAGCGCGAACTGGGTATCAGGCACGGTTGAGCCGCGGGGAGGTAGGAGCATGGAACGAGGCCACCGTAAAACACGCACGGGTTACGTGGTCAGCGATAAGATGGACAAGACGGTCGTGGTGGCGGTGGAGAGGCTGGTTCGCCACCCGCTTTACGGGCGTACCGTCCGCCGCACCAAGAAATTTCTAGCTCACGACGAAAACAACGCCTGCCGCCCGGGGGACAGGGTGTTGATTATGGAGACGCGTCCCCTTTCGCGCCGGAAACGCTGGCGCGTAGTGGAAATTCTCGCGCGGGCGGAAGCGGCGTTACCGGGAGGTAATGACGTTGATTCAGGTGCAGACGATGCTGAACGTGGCCGATAACACCGGAGCCAGGAAACTGCTGTGCATCCGCATACTCGGCAGCTCCTTCCGGCGCTACGCGTCCGTCGGAGATATCATCGTGTGCTCCGTTAAGGAGGCTGCCCCCGGCGGCGTGGTTAAGAAAGGCGACGTGGTAAAGGCCGTTGTGGTGCGCACCAACAAGGAAATCAAGCGTCCCGACGGCTCGACCATCAAGTTCGACGAAAACGCGGCGGTGCTTATCCGTGACGACAAGAGTCCGCGCGGCACGCGCATCTTCGGCCCCGTGGCGCGGGAATTGCGCGACCGCGATTTTATGAAGATCATTTCTCTGGCCCCGGAGGTGCTTTAGGCATGGGCATGCGTATCCGCAAGGGGGATTCTGTTCTGGTCATTACCGGTAAAGACGCCGGCAAAAAGGGAAAGGTGCTGGCCGTTTTGCCGAAGAGAGACCGGGTAATTGTCGAGGGCGTGAACGTGGTCAAGCGGCACACTCGGCCGACGCGGAGAATACCGCAGGGAGGGATCGTGGAGAAGGAGGCGCCCATCCACGCCTCCAACGTCATGCTTCTCTGTACCAAGTGCCATCAGCCGACCCGCGTTGCCCGGCGCATCCTCGAGGACGGGCGCAAGGTGCGGGCGTGCAAGAAGTGCGGGGAGGTCATCGGCTAGTTTTGCGACAGCCGGAAGGGAGGCTAGCGTTCGTGTCAGCACTCAAGAAAAAGTATCTCGAAGAAGTTGTACCGGCGATGATGCAAAAGTTCGGGTACAAGAACAGGCTTCAGGTGCCCAGGTTGGAAAAGGTCGTGGTTAACATGGGCCTTGGGGAGGCGATTCAGAATCCAAAGGCCCTTGACGCTGCCGTGGAGGACCTGAAGGCGATTACGGGCCAGAAGCCGGTAATAACGCGGGCCAAGAAGTCGATCGCGGCCTTCAAGGTGCGCAAGGGGATGCAAATCGGGGCCAAGGTGACACTGCGCGGCGGGCGCATGTACGACTTTTTCGAGAAGCTCGTCAATGTCGCGCTACCCCGCGTCCGCGACTTTCGCGGCGTATCGCCGACGGCCTTCGACGGGCGGGGCAACTACACGCTCGGCGTCCGGGAGCAACTGATTTTCCCGGAGATCGACTACGATAAAGTAGACCGGGTGCGCGGCATGGACATCACCTTCGTCACCACGGCGAAGACGGACGAGGAGGCGCGGGAGATGCTGCGCCTGATGGGTATGCCGTTCCGGCGGTACTAAAGGAGGGGAGTATGTGGCCCGAAAGGCGTTGATTAACAAAGCCAACCGGCCGCCGAAGTTTCGCGTGCGGCAGTACAACCGTTGCAAGCTATGCGGGCGGCCCCGCGCATACATGCGCAAGTTCGGCGTCTGCCGTATTTGCTTCCGGCAACTTTGTTACCGGGGCGAAATCCCCGGCATCCGCAAGGCGAGCTGGTAGTGGGCGTTCGTTGCCGGGGCCAGTCCCGAAAGGAGGTCGGCAGGAGATGATGACAGATCCGGTGGCGGATCTTTTAACCCGCATCAGGAACGCCAATATGGTTTATCACGAGACGGTGGATGTGCCTGCTTCCAAACTCAAGAAGGCCATTGTGGAGATCTTGAGGGATGAAGGGTTCATAAAGAACTACGAGGTGCTCCAGGACGGCGCCAGGCAGACCCTGCGTATTTACCTGAAGTACGGGAGCAACAAGGAGCGCGTGATCAGCGGCCTCAAGCGGATCTCGAAGCCCGGCCTGCGGGTTTATGCCCAGAAGGACGAGATTCCGCGCGTTCTGGGTGGCCTGGGGATCGCCATCCTGTCCACGTCGAAGGGCGTCATGACCGATAAGCAGGCGAGAAAGCTGGGTATCGGCGGCGAGGTATTGTGCTACGTGTGGTAAGCGAGCGTGGGAGGTAAAGTATGTCGCGCGTAGGTAAGAAACCCGTGGATATTCCGCGCGGGGTCGACATCAAACTGGAAGGAAATATCATCACGGTCAAGGGGCCCCGGGGGCAGTTGCGCCGGGAATTGCCGGCGCGCGTCTCGGTGGTGATGCAGGACGGCAAGCTTATGGTCGAGCGCGCAAGCGACGAGCCCCGGGATAGGTCTGTGCATGGCCTGGCGCGCACCCTGGTAGCCAACATGGTGGAGGGCGTCGCCAACGGTTTCCAGAAGTCGCTGGAGCTGGTGGGTGTGGGTTACCGTGCGGCCAAGCAGGGTAAAAA
>DMDP01000145.1 GCA_003445475.1 Peptococcaceae bacterium
TCTGCCCCTTGGAAACCTCCAAAACGATGGCCGTGGTCATAACCCTGGTCTCCCCCTCGATGTTGCCCCCGACCATTATCGAGGCCCCGACTTCGGGGATCACCCAGCCGAAACCCGCGATGATCGCCGCGAGGATGCCCAGGCGCGCCTCCCGGAGCAGCAGCAGGAGCATCTGCAGTCGCGTGGCTCCCAGGGCCAGGATCTGCAGCCGGATTTTCGGGTTGACAGACTGGATGGCGGCCACGGTGAAGCCGGCGATAATCGGGCAAGCGATGATCGCCTGGGCAACGATCATGGCCTTGGTGGTATAGAGCCAGCCGAGGAAACCCAGCGGGCCGTAGCGCGCCAGCGTCAGCCAGGTGACGAGACCGACCACCACGGGCGGGGCGCCCATGCCCAGGTAAACCAGGCTCAGCGTCAGATTGCGACCGGCGAACCTGCGCAGGGCCAAAAAGGCCCCGGCAGGAACGCCGATCGCAATGCTGATCAGGGTGGCAGTACCCGAAACGCGCAACGTGCGCGCAAGGATATCCAGGACTTGCGGATCAAGGCCGACCAGGAGACGGACGGCCTCTCGTAATCCTTCAGCGTATACCTCCACAGCCTGCTCCTCTCCCCTGAACGCTATCCGGTCAGTTCCTCCATCGTTTTTCCCGCGTCCGGAACAAAGAGGGACTGGCCGTACTTATCGACCCCGAACTCCCGGATCTTCTCCTGGGTTTCGGGGCTGATCATGTATTCCACGAAGGCCTTGGCGCCGTCAGCATTTACCTTCTCGAATTTCGCGGGGTTCACCTGTATCACGTGGTAAATATTCAGCAGGACGGCGTCGCCTTCCCGCACAATGTCCAGGTCAAGTCTGTCCTTCTGGGCCAGGTAAGTCGCCCGGTCGGTCAGCGTATAGCCCTGCTTCTCAGAGGCGATGTTCAGGGTTGCCCCCATACCCGTGCCGCTCTTCTGGTACCAGTTGCCGGAGGGTTCGATACCGGCCCTCTGCCAAATCGACACTTCCTTCTTATGTGTGCCGGAGTCGTCACCGCGCGAAATAAAGATGGCTTTTTTTGACGCTATGGCTTTGAAGGCATCCTCAACGGTAGCCGTCTTCTTGACCGCCGCCGGGTCATCCTTCGGGCCCACAACGATGAAGTCGTTGTGCATCACCAGTTGATAGTTGGTAACAATCCCCGCATCGACCAGCGGCTTCTCGCTGGACGGCGCGTGCACCAGCAGGGCGTCGGCCTCGCCCTTTTTGCCCATCTCCAGTGCCCGGCCGGTACCAACCGGGATGACCTTCAGGTTGTAGCCGGTCTTCTGCTCGAAATCCGGTACCAGAACGTCCAGCAGGCCGGAGTCCACGGTGCTTGTGGTCGTAGCCAGAATAACGTCCTTTACCTTCGGCTCCGCCTGCCGCCCTTGCTCCCCCGTGTCTTTGTGGCCGGCGCAGCCCGCAACCAAAACCACCAACGCCAGCGCCGGCAACAAAGCCAACGTTTTCTTTAATCTCATCGTTGTTCGCCTCCCGCCAGAAATTGAGGGTAATTATAACGTGATCGGGAATGGGAGGCGCCCGTATCCTCAGCAAAAAACCGGATCCCGCGGAAAGTAAAGCAAGATCCGGCCCTAGCGACCGTGACACCCTGTTACCTTGTTCTCCTTTCCGCACTGGGAGGCGCACCCGTTTCCCGGTGCACCCTATCGGTCCGCCGGCCATAGCATAACTGCCGTAGGCCCGGGGACTCGGAGCAAGATGTAGATATTCAGTTTGACAGTCTGAATTCTCCCAAAACGCAAAAAATCCTGCTGTTAAATAATAAGCGTTTCGAATCCCAAGGCCCTTAACCTGGCGGCCAGCTGTTCTGCGCGCCGGCGCTCGCGGAAGGCCCCGACCTGCACGCGCCATAAACGGTTGCCGGCCGCCCGCAGCCGGCCGCGCACTTCCTCCATATCGAGATACCGCCCCGGACACAGGGTGGCCGCCCCCGGCACCTCCCGGTGGCCGAGGACGTTGGCCGGCGGAATAGCGTACGCAGAGGCCAGACCGCGCAGCAGTTCCACGAGGGCCGCAAATTGCGCCGACAGGGGCGGGTGCGCCTCCAGGTTGCCGATCAGGGCGACGCCGATCCCCCGGCGATTCATGCCGCCGGCCAGGCAGTGGGCACCGGGCAGCGCCAGCGGGCGCCCCGCCACCACCGCCCCGGCGCGCTCGACAACGAAGTGGTACCCCACGTCGCGCCAGCCCAGGGAAAGGTGGTACGCCCGCACCTGCGCCGCGTCCTTCTCTTCGGCCCCGGTATGGTGCACGATAATGTGCGACCAGTTCATTTCACTCCCCCCTCGACAATCGCCCGCGCCTCCTCCAGGTCCACGTCGCCCTGGCGGGCCACGACCACCGTCAGCAGCGCGACCGACTTCTGGAGTTCCCTTATGAGCGGCTCAAGGCGCACCAGCAGGTAGGCGGAAACGGCCATGGGAAAGCCGATCATGAATTATCTTCTATAAAA
>DMDP01000218.1 GCA_003445475.1 Peptococcaceae bacterium
CCCGGATGTATCGCAGCCCGCCTGCAATATCCCGCCAGACGGCCCCCCCGGTGGCGGGGCGAGGCTCGCGCAACCTGATCCGCAGTAACTGCACCACCACAGGGACATAGCTGGCGGCGTTGATGAGGAAACAGACCGCCAGGCCGAACCGGGCGATGAGCAAGCCGGCAAGGGCCGGCCCCACTACCCGCGCCGCGTTAAAAAGCGACGCGTGCAGCGCGATACCGTTCATGAGGTCGTCCTTGCCCACCAGTTCAATGATAAACGACTGGCGCGCCGGCATGTCAACGGCGTTCAGGGACCCCATTAAGAACGCCAGGACCACCACGTGTTCGTAGCGCACCGTTTTGGTGACCACGAGTATGCCCAGGATCAGGGCCAGCACCATCATCAGCGACTGGGTGAGAATAATTAAACGCTGCTTGGGCACCCGGTCGGCAATAACCCCGCCAATCAGGGAGAACAATAAAATGGGCGCGAACTGCGCCGCGCCGACCAGTCCGAGCAGGAAGGCCGAGTCGGTAAGTTCCAGCACCAACCAGGCCTGTGCCACACTCTGCATCCAGGTACCGATCACCGAAATACATTGGCCCGTCCAGTAGAGGCGGTAGTTGCGGTGCCGCAACGCCGCCAGCGGGCGGGCCCTGCCGGGTGGTCTTGCTTCGGGTATCACGTCCAAGGCCGCCTGGTTGACACGCAAATGCATCGCCTCCGCCCCATATCATAACACGCGGCGCCTGAGGTAATCCAGCCCCTCCGCAAACCGGCGGGGAACAAAACCAAACTGCCGCTCAATGCCGTCCAGGTCGGTAATATTATCGAAGTCCAGCTGCGCCAGTTCGTCGGTGGTAACCGGTGGGTCCGGCAATACCCGCTCCAGCAGCGGGACAACGGCCCGCAGCAACCAGAGGGGAATGTGCACCTTCCGGGCGCGCCGGCCCAGCACGTAAAGAACTGCGTCCAGCATTTGCTCGTAGGTCAGGTGCTCGGGACCGCCAAGCGCGTACGTTTTGCCGTAGTGGGGCGCTCCCTCCTCCCAGACCTTGCCCACGCAGCGCGCCACGTCCCCCACCCAGACCGGCTGGAACCGGACTTTTCCGTGCCCGGGAACCGGCGCCAGGCCCGGCGTCATCCTTACCGCCTGGACCAGCCGGTTCACAAAGCCAAACCCCTCGCCGAAAATGACCGAGGGACGGAAGATGGTGTACGGCAACCCGCTCTGCCGGACTGCTTCTTCGCCGAGCCACTTTGAATACGTATAACGGTAGCGAGGCTCCGGTGCCGCGCCGAGCGCACTCATGTGAATGAAGTGCTCTATGCCGGCCTCCCTGGCTCCCTCGACTACATTCTGCGTGCCCCGCACGTTTACTGCCTGGAAAGTGCGCGGCCCGCGCTCCCGGATAATGGCCACCAGGTGAAGCACCTGCTTCGTTCCCGCGCAGGCCTTCCGCAGGGAAGCAGGGTCGGTTACGTCGCCCTGCACCAGTTCCACCCCGCGCGGGAGCACCTCTGCCGCCTTCTCCGGACGGCGGACAAGACAACGCACCCCGGCACCCCGTGCCAAAAGCTCACGCACCACGTGCCGCCCGACAAACCCTGTAGCCCCTGTGACCAGGACCATGAGGTGTTTCCCCCCTCCCGGCAATCGCCAATTTGCCATCTAGAATTCGCAATAAATATAACATATGCAGGAAAAGCATTGAAACCTAAAAAAGCGGTGTGGTACAATCAGGCAGGCCATGTTTTGCCGCAGGGCAGGAGGAGGTCAGGGCGATGCCGTTAGGCGCACACATGTCCATCGCGGGCGGCATGGACAAGGCCATTCTGCGGGGGCAAAGCATAGGTTGCGAGACCATCCAGGTTTTCACCAAGAGTTCTAACCGATGGCGGGCTAAGCCGCTGGTGTCTGAGGAAATCGCCCGCTTCAAACAGGCCCGGGAAGAAAGCGGGATCAACCCGGTCTTCGGGCACACCTCTTATTTGATAAACCTGGGTTCGCCGGACGAGGATCTGTGGCAGAAGTCGGTGGACAGTTTCCTCGTCGAAATGGAGAGGTGCGCGGCGCTGGGCCTGCCGTACCTGGTGATGCACCCCGGCGCGCACATGGGGGCCGGCGAGGACGTGGGCCTGCGGCGTATCGGCCGGGCACTGGACGAGATCCTGGCCCGCACGGAAGGGTCGGGCGTGATTATCCTCCTGGAAACCACCGCCGGCCAGGGCTCCAACATCGGGTACCGGTTCGAGCACCTGGCCAGGCTAATCGAAGAAAGTGCTTACCCCGACAGGCTTGGGGTTTGCTTCGATACCTGCCACGCCTTTGCCGCCGGGTACGACCTGCGCACCCCGGAGGCCTTTCATCGCACCTTTGAGGAGTTTGACGCCTTGATCGGCATCGACCGTCTCAAAGCGATCCACCTGAATGATTCCCGCGGGGACCTGGGAAGCCGCATCGACCGTCATGAGCACATCGGCCTCGGCAAACTCGGACTGGAGCCCTTCCGCCTGCTCCTAAACGATCCTCGCTTCCGGAACCTACCGATGGTCCTCGAAACACCGAAGGGGCCGGACATGAAGGAAGACGTTATGAACCTGGCCACCCTGCGGAGCCTCATCGAATAAGGCCAGGCAGGTGCAGCAGGCGCAACACGATAACCGCGGCTTCGGCCCGCGTGGCGGGCGCCCCGGGGGCCAGGGTTCGGCCAGACCGGCCTTGGATGAGACCAAGCTCAACCGCTTTTGCCACCGCATCCCGCGCCCACGAAGCAACCGCATCCCCGTCCACAAAGCCGCCGAGCAATGCTTCGCGTTCGCCGGCGGTGATGGCCGTGCCGACGCCGGCCTTTTCCAGGGTACGCAGCAGCAGCGCCGCCATTTCCTGGCGGGTCACAGGGCGTTCCGGCGCAAACCTCGTGTCACCCAGACCGGCAACCAGGCCGGCGCGGTAGGCCGCCTCCACAGGCGCATAATACCAGGTTCCCGGGGGAACATCTGTAAACCTTGCCTCTACAGGCACCGCCCCGGGGATGCCGAGCAGGCGCAGGCACAGCGCCACCATTTCGGCCCGGGTTACCGGCCGGTCGGGCGCGAAGCACCCTCCCCCGACGCCGCGCACCCATCCCCGCGCGGCCAGCTCTTCGATGGCTTCCCGTGCCCAGTGGCCGGTAATGTCGTAAAAGATGGGCGGCACTCCTTCCGGATCAACCCCCCTATCAGGCGCAGCCCCGCTGCTGCTGTCCGTTCCTGACTTCCTGTCGCCGCTCTTGCGGGACCGTCCGGGCTCCGGTTCATCTTCACCGTCCCCCGGCGGGTTGTCCTCCGGCAAGCCACCGTCATTCCCGGATTGACTGCCCGCGTACGTCACCTTGAGGGTCCGGGGCAGCGAAACAAGCCCTTC
>DMDP01000149.1 GCA_003445475.1 Peptococcaceae bacterium
GCCCTGGCCTTTTCGGGGTTGTAAGGCAGGGGCTTCAGCTTTGGGTCGTAGCCGGGCACGAACGGCGGCAGGGGGCCGTTGGCGGCCCTGGCACTACCCCGGTACAGGCGGGCGGCCAGGCGCTGCCGGTCGATGGCCATGCTGACCGCCCGGCGTAGCTTAACGTTGTCGAACGGCGGCCGGTCGCAGAAGAAGGCAAAGTAGTTGACGTTCATGCCCGGCTCTTTAATGACCTTAACGCCCTTGTCCTCAAGCTTTTTCACGTCCTGCGGGTTAACGCCGTCCATCGCGTCGACCGAACCCCTTATGAGCTCACCGAGGCGCGCCGCATAGTCCCGCGAAAATTTGAAGACGATTCTTTGGGTTGCCGGTGGTTCGCCCCAGTAATCGGGGTTGCGTTCCAGGACGATCTGCCGCCCCCTGTCCCACGCGACGAACCGGTAGGGACCGGTGCCCACCGGATGCACGCGAAAATCTTCCCCGTGCTTGGCAACGGCCGCCGGGCTGACGATGGGGGCCGCCGGGCACATGGCAAGGTTCGCCGGGAACGGAGCGTACGGTTTCTTCAGGATAAACTTCACGGTGTGGTCGTCCACGGCTTCCACCCTCTCCACAGGACCGAACGTGAACGCCGCGTACGGCATATCGTCGGTCCGGTTGGGGGGAAGCTGCCTTTCGACGCTGAACTTGACGGCCCGGGCGTTAAACGGCGTGCCGTCATGGAACTTGACGCCTTTTCTGAGCTTGAAAGTCCATTCCCTACCGTCGGGCGACACGTCCCACGCGGTGGCAAGCCCCGGCTCGATCTCCGTACTTCCTTCCTTGTAGCGGACCAGGTTTTCAAAGATGTTGGCCATGACGCGGGCGGATGCGCCGTCGGCGACGCGGGCCGGGTCCAGCCCGCAGGGACCGATCTCCTGGTAAAAGGTGATGGTTTGTCCCCCGGCTCGCTCGGAGGCCTGCCCGCGGTACCAGAAGACGAGGGGCAAAACGAGAACGACCAGCACCAGAAGGGCCCAGATTCCGGTCCTGTTGCGCATGGCGTACCTCCTGCCAAACCTATTTCGCTGCCTGGTGATTTTTTCCTGCCCCTTGCCCGCATGCGGCTTACCGGCGCCCGCCAACTGGTTCTTGAGTGTCCGCTGCATCAGTGGTATGGTTAAGGGGGTGAGGGGTTTGGTTGGAGCAGCCACGTTGAAAAGGGGACTCGGCAAGGGTCTGCGCGTCACATGGGAACTCACCCGCGTGGCCGTCCCGGTATACATAATAGTTACGTGGCTCCAGTACGCCGGCGTCCTGCCGGTGATCGCGGGTGTGTGCGCCCCGGTTATGGAGCTCGTCGGCCTGCCGGGCGAGGCCTCGCTGGCCCTGGTTATGGGCTGGTTGCTGCACCTTTACGCCGCCATCGGCGTAATCCTGGGCCTGTCCCTTTCCACCAAGCAGATAACCATTATCGCCGGCATGCTCCTGCTGGCCCACAGCCTGCCGCTGGAAACCGTCGTGGCCCGGCAGACGGGCGTGCGCGTGCTGCCGCTGGTGGCGCTGCGGCTCGCGGCTTCTTTTCTTTTCGGCATCCTCTTGAACCTGGGCTGGTGAAAAAGCAAATGGACTTCGGGGGTTTTGCCCGGGAGTTGGTGCGCGGTGCGGGCGCCAGCGTCCTCGAGATGGCTTGTTTTATTATCCCGATAATGCTGTTTATCGAGATCCTCCGGGACCTGAACATCCTGCCCCGGGTGGCGGCCCTGATGGACCCGCTATTCCGCTGGTTCAGGATGTCGAAGGACGCCTACCTGCCGCTGGTGGCCGGCATCTTCTTCGGGCTGGCCTTCGGGGCCGGTGTTATTATCCAGGCGGTGCGCGACGGGAACGTTAACCGGCGCGATCTTTACATCGTCAATACGTTTCTCGTGATCTGTCACAGTATTGTGGACGATACCATTCTCTTTATTTCCATAGGCGCCAACGGCTTTTTAATCCTTGTACCCCGGATACTGCTTGCCTTCCTGGTATGTCTCGCCGTGGCGCGCCTGTACCGGCTGATCCGGCGGCCTCAAATTCCCGAGAGCCGGGGAGAAAGGTTATAAGCCCGATGCGGGAAGGGCAGAAAGGTAATTCTTTGGGCCGAAATAGGGGAGGCTATAAATTGCACCACCCGTCACAAAGGAGTTGGGACAATGGATTTTAAGAGGGCGCAGGAGATAATTAAGTCCGACGAGATCATCGATGTGCTGTTGAACGGTTCCCCTGTTTGGATCGAGAGGCTTGACACCAAAAACCAAACGGCAACGGTAAGGCCGCTGAACGGGAGAGGGAACGTTCTGGCAGTGCCCGTCGCCGAACTGGTGGAGGACCGTTAAGGAGCACGGTTTTTTCCGGGAAAAGCTTGCGGGGTTTTAGCCAAACCCCGCAAGCTTTTAGACGGCAACCACTTCCTTAACCTCCGGTACCGCCTGCTTTACGATGCGCTCAATTCCCTGCTTTAGGGTCATCAGCGCCATCGGACAACCGCCGCAGGCCCCCTTTAACCGTACCTTAACCACCCCGTCTTCCACCGCTACGAGCTCCACATCGCCTCCATCGCGCTGGAGGTATGGACGCACCTGAGCCAGTGCCGCTTCAACCTTTTCTTTCATAAGTCGTAACTCCTTAATTGAATTTCTTAATATTATATCTCCTTTTAGCCTTCCCGGCAACAGCTCAGGCTTGCGTTTTTCCTCGCGCTGTCACAAGCAAAGCGTCACCGGGGTCTAATAGTTTCAGCCTCCGCGGCTATCTCCAGAATGCGCTCCAGCACCATCTGCCGCCGGGCCTCGATGTCCGCGAAATTCATGTTCGGTATGTAATAACTCTCCATTTCGTCGTGCCTTTGCTTCGCCTGGTTAATAAACCAGACGGCCTGCTCCATGCACCGCCGGTACAGGGCGCGGGCCACGTTGCGCTCGGCGGCGAAAAGGGCGTCAACACCCGCGTCCACCAGTTGGCCGGTGTCGATCACCTTGTCGCCTTCCTGCGGGGTGAGGAAATGGGGTTCCACGTGGTTGATAACGGCTACGCCCAACTCCGGCAGCACGATGTGGTCCACCCGCATGGGATCGAGGGCGCAATGGTACGCTTCCACGTCGTACCCCCGCATCTGGGCGGCGTCCAGCAGCCGGTTGACAACGGTGCCCTTGCCGGTGCCGTCGTCGCCGGTTATGATATAGCGCTTCCTGAGGTGGCCGACGATGGTTTCCAGGTGGCTGACGGGGCCGTCCGGCGTGATGGCGGTTGCGAACAGGCGGCGCACGTACGAACTTTTGTCCAGACAGGGTTCCGGCACGAAGATCTCGTGGATCAGGTCGAGGACCAGCCGGTCCAGGGCAGCGATGTCCAGCGCCCCCGTGTCGCGGTAGTAGGTCCGCACCTCGTTGAGAAAGAGGTTGGCGGCTTCGAGATAAGCGTAGGCGTGGTTGAAAAGGCGCCTGATCTCGCGGTTTAAGGCGAGGATTTCTTTCTTGTGGGCGCGCAGCCCCGCCTCGTTCCAGTGGTCGCCGAGGTGGATGATCTCGTCGACCGCCCCAGGGTTTTTAGGGTCCACGACGTGCGGGGCCGTTGCCGCTCCGCAACTACAGGGAAGCCTTATGCCCGTAGGCGTTTGCCTGGTCAGACTTGCTGCGGACTTTCCGGCAGAGCAGCCACCGCCGCGATAAACTCTTCCGCCCGGGTCAAAACCGCCGCGGCCTGCTCCCTGCCAACCGCGCCGGGCGCGCCGTAGTCGGACATCTGCCGCAAGTCGAACGCGTCCAAGAGGTACCGGTGCAGGTGAGCCGGCACGAGGCCCGGCTTGGCCAACTCGCGCCCGAAAGCCGCGACAACGGCGGTATGTTTCGAGAACGAGAGTCCCCGGCCGAGCAGGGCCGCCTGCGCGGCGTAGAACATCGCGTAGTACGCGCGGGAAGCGGCGAAGGCGAAATAACCCTCGCGGTATAAAAGACGCGCGGCGGCCAGGCTTTCCCGCGCGTTACCCATCAGTTCCCCAATTTCCGGCGAAGTCACGCGACCACCACGCCCTCGCGCCTTACATTCCGCAAAAAGGGTTGCTTGCCGGTGGCATAGGTGGATTCGCCTATGGGCAGCACGGAGAGAACCACGTCGTGCTCCAGGCACAGCTCCAGGATGAGTTCGGAAAGCTTGGCCCGTTCATCCGCCGAATTCACCGGGTCGCCCAGTATGAGCAGTATGTCTACGTCCGAATCCTCACGCGCGTCGCCGCGGGCGTGTGACCCGTAAAGGACTATCCGCTTCAACCGGTGGCCGTAGATCTCCTCCACGCCGCGCTTAAAGTCGCGGAGAACGGACGTGAGCCGCTCTTGCGCGGTGGTCCCTGCCAATTACGCTCCCCCCTTGCGCGTCCTCTCGCAGCTTCGACGCTATTATAGCACGCCGATACCCTTCTTTAAACCGGAATCAGTCCTTGGTTGGAGGGATTAGATGGATCACATTCGTTTCGCTTCCGACCTGCCCTGGTTCACGGCCTGGGCGTCTATCTTTGAGCGCGACGACCTTTTTCCGTTGGACAAGCTGGTATACGTTTACCTCTGTCGCTGTGCCGGCAGCGCAAACCGGGGCTGGCCATCGTACGGTATGATCGCCCGGGCATGCTGCTGCACCCGCCGGGCGGCAATCAACGCGGTCAACCGGCTTATGGCCGCCGGTCTGATCGAGAAAGTATCGCGCCAGGGCAAGGACGGCAGCCGGCAGTCGAACGTTTACACCGTCCACCCGCCGGGGGTGGTGAAATCAGCTCACCAGGGGGGTGGTGGAATAGATTCACCAGGGGTGGTGAAATCATTTCACCAGGTGGTGAACTTAGTTCACCCAGAAAATAAAAAAATAAATACATGTTGTTGTAGTTGCGGTAAAACCACCGGCAGCAACCAGAAAATGACAAACGATAGCGACACTTTGCGCCAGGCGGTGGCCGAACTCGCGGAATTCACCGGGGAGGAGCCACCGCAAGACGTAATAGCAGAGATGACCCGGTACGACGAGCAAACGATAGCAAATGCAATCGCCGCGCTGCGCCAGTACGCCGGGAGAAATGCGGTAAACAACCTCTACGGGTACCTGCTGGACGCGCTGCGCGGCGGCTGGAAACCCGGCCCCAGGGTAGAACCCACGCCGAAAGAAAAGCCGCGGCCGGGGCCGCGGAACGTTCTTACCGACGAACAGCGCAAGGTGCTTCGTTCGCTTTATCTTTGACCTTACTTCCGGCTTCTCACAGCTCCGGTAAAAAGACCGCTCTCCAACCTTTCTTCAAGTCGGGCCAGGGCGGCCCGTATCTCG
>DMDP01000085.1 GCA_003445475.1 Peptococcaceae bacterium
GGTAAAGGTGGTGGCGAAATTCGCAGGCGTCTGGCCGCTGACCGCAGCTTTCCGCTTCGGGCCGCGCAACGGCATGTACACGACGCTCCTTATGTCTACAGGACTAACCTTCGGCAGCATTTCTGCCCTTTACGGTCTCACCAACAACTTCATTACGCAAAGCCAGTACACGGTGCTGGTCACAGTAGTTATCGCCAGTGCCGTGGTGCCGACGCTCATCGCCCAGGCGTTCTTCCTGCCGCGGGCGGTAAAAGGTGAAGAAAAAGTGAAAGCAGCAAGACACGCGGTGGAGGAGGCTTGAGCACGTGTTTCGGAAAATATTGGTGGCCTACGACGGCTCGGAACAGGCGCAGCACGCTTTGCGGGTGGCTCTGGATATCGCCCAGCGTTACGGGGCCGAGGTATGCACGGCCACGGTGGTCCATGTTCCCGATTATGCCGGCACGGTCGACGAGGTAGACGAGCAGATGCAGCGCGCCCGAGAGTTTTACGGCAAGACCCTGCAGCAGGCACAGTTCTGGGGGGAACAGGCCGGGGTGAAGATCACGACCCAACTTCTCTTCGGACACGTTGGTGAAACCCTGGTGCGTTTCGCCGCACAAGAAAACGCCGACCTGGTGGTGGCCGGTGCACGGGGTCTGAGCGCCATCCGGCGGTACCTTATGGGCAGCGTTTCCACGTTTCTCGTGCAGCACGCCCGGTGCCCCGTGCTGGTAGTGAAGGGATAAGAAAGCGCGATAACAGGAATTTACGTCGGGGCCTTTATCGAAATGCTGGTTGGATCCCAGGCGTGTACCCGGACAAAGACGGCGCCAGCCGAGGCCTTTCAAGATGGCCAGAGCGTAGTACGTGTTCTCAATCGTAGGTATCCCAATAGCCGCTGCCCGTCCAAAGCCTCCATTGGGTCGCCGGCAGGCCTTGACGAACGCCGCGATCCTTGCCGGGCGCTCCGGTTTCGCTTGCAGGTGGTTTAGGGCGCTAACCAGCCAGTAAGCCTGCTCGACGTAGAGAAGGGAGCCAAACCTTTCCATTTGCCGGAGATAGTGAACCGTTAACGCCGGGTCCTCAAGTTGACGGTTAAGAAGAGTCAGCGTCGCCAGCGCGTAATACGTCGTGGCTAGGGTCGAACACCCGCCGCCGCCAAAACCTCCGTCGGAATTGCGCCGCGCCACGATAAAATCGTACAACCGGACAACGTCAAAGGGCTGGCGGAGCGTGGACAAAAGCCTTATGGCGAGAAAAGTGGTTTCCAGTTCAGATGCCACCGCGACATCTAAAGTCTGCGCAGGGCCATAGCCCCCGTCCGGCCCCTCCATCCGGTAGATGCGCTCGGCACAAGCGGCAAATTGTTCGGTCACCGGGTAGCCGAGCAGTGCCAGGCCTTCTACGATAAAGAAGAGCCCATAAATGCTCGCCGGAGGTTCTTGCCGGTAACGGCCCAGAAGAAACCGGATCGTCGCTTCCCGGTTCGGGGGTTGACGACCTGCAAGACAAAAGCACGCCAGGGCGAAATAAGTATCGCGAGGGCTGGAAGGGGTGACCCGCGCAAAGAAGTAGCCGCCATCGGCAAGGCGGCAACTGGCCAGGTAACCCCAGGGGTCCGCGGCCCCCCAAGCCTCAAAAGCCCTAGCCCGTGTATCCTCCGGTGTCACCCTATCCCCTCCGTGCGCTCGCTTGCCCGGCTACCGTTGCGCCAGGTAAGACATAGCAGCAGCAAAGCCAGAAGTTCCAGACCAACGATGAGAACGGTTACGTAGACCAAGTTCACCTCGTACAGGTACCCCAGGGCGGCACTGCCGAGCATCCAGGCACCGCCGTAGGCGGTGTTGAAGATGCCGTAAGCAAGCCCGCGGCGTTCCGGGGCGGTCATGTCGGCGATGGCCGCGCGCATGGTCGTCTCCTGGATGCCCATTATCGCTCCCCAGAGCACTATCCCGGCTAGGGCCGGGAGAAAGGATTGGCCGAAAAGCAGCCACGGCAGCGGCAGCGCCAGCAGCGGTACGGCCACCAGCGAACCCATCCCGACGCGGTCGTACAGCCTGCCTGCGACCAGGGCCACCACCGCGTCCACGCCCATGGCCAGGGCGTAAAGAAGGGGTATGTGAACGTCGCCGACGACGTTCTGTACCTTAAAGTGGTAAGAAATCAACTGGAAATGGGCATAGCCGGCAACCGCCGCGATGCTGAACAGGATATAAAACCAGAACGCCCGCGGCAACGGACGCGCCGAGGACGGCTCCCCTTCGCCGGTCCGCTCCAGCCTGTGGGGTGCCGGAAAAGCCATGCGCGCCCGCGCCAGCGTGCCCAGTGAAACCAAGGCCGGAAAAAGCAAAATCCCGAAGCCCGCGCGGTAGCCCTCTCCCAGGTAAAGGGCCGCCGCGGCGAGGAGCGGTCCCGCCATAGCCCCCAGTTGGTCCAGCGCCTCGTGAATGGCGAACCCCCAGCCGCGGCCCACCTGCAACGCCGCGTACGAGAGCATGGCGTCGCGGGCCGGCGTCCGCAAGCCCTTGCCGACGCGCTCAATGAGCAAGAGCCCCGCCGCGACTTCCCACCGCCCGGCAAGGGCCAGGGCCGGCACTGCCAGGAGGTTGATCGCATAGCCGAGCGCAGTCAGCAGCCAGTACCTCTCTGTTCGGTCGGCCAGGTAGCCCGCGGCGAGCCGCAACCCGTACCCCAGAAACTCCCCGACACCGGAGATAAGGCCGACGGCGGCGGCACTGGCGCCCAGAAAAGCCAGGAACGGCCCGGTTATGCCCCTGGCGCCTTCGTAAGTCAGGTCGGCAAAAAGGCTCACCATCCCCATGAGGACAATGAACCTGACCGCGTCATTGTTCCGCCACCGCCTGTTATCTGCAAGCATGGTAGTGTTCCTCCTTGCGATGAAATACCAGCATCAGGTCTCGGCCGTTGACAGGCGCGATGCCAGCAATGCCGACGCAACCTCGCGCACCCCGGCACTCGGATCGCCGGCGGCCAGCAATTGCACCCT
>DMDP01000115.1 GCA_003445475.1 Peptococcaceae bacterium
GGGGAGCAGTTGCAATCCCAAGGCCTTTCCCGCCGCGCGCGTGGCCGCGGCCAGCCGCTTGTGGCGGGCGAAGACACGCCGGAGCCCCTCCGCAAGGATGAGGTCCAGCGCGGCGTCCAGGCCGTAGAAGAGCGATACCGCGGGCGTGTACGCCGTGTTCCATTTGGCCAAAGCCTTCCGCGCCGCGGGCAGGTCGAAGTAATAGCGCGGCGCCCGGCAGGCATCGATGCGCTCCCAGGCGCGCGGACTGACGCTGATCACGGCCAGGCCGGGAGGCAGCATCAGCGCCTTCTGGGAAGCGGTCACAAGGATGTCCACTCCCCAGGCGTCGGTCCGGATCTCGATCCCGCCCAGGCTCGAGACCGCGTCCACCACCAGGAGGGCATCGCGCTTACGGAGCATCGCGCCGAGGGCGGCGATGTCGTTGACCACGCCCGTGGACGTCTCGTTGTGCGTCGCCAGCACGGCGCAAATACCCGGCTCGGCGTCAAGGCGGGCCTTTACCGCGTCGACATCCACCGGGTTGCCCCAGCCGAAGTTCATCTCGATAACGTCGGCCCCGTAGATGCGCGCCAGGTCGCGCCACCGCTCGCCGAATTTCCCCGTAACCAGGACCAGAACCTTGTCCCCAGGGTTGATGGTATTGGCGACGGCGGCCTCCATTCCCCCTGTCCCCGAGGAAGTAAGGATAAAGACCTGGTTTTCCGTCTGCAGTACCTGCTGCAGCTTGTGGTACAGCCCTTCGGAGATCCGGGCGAACTCCTTGCTGCGGTGGCCCATGATCGGGCGGGACATCGCCTCCTGCACCGCGGGCGGCACCGGTGTCGGTCCGGGAATCATGAGACGAAGCTTTCTTGCCATCGCTTTTTCGTGCATCCTCCCCTACCAGGTTAATTTGAAATTTGAATTCTAAATTTAAAAGATTTCAAAAAATTAAACCCCCCGCCCCTTCTGTAAGGGACGAGAGGTTTTGCTCCCGCGTTGCCACCCTTTTTGGCCGGCAAGGCCCCCTCTTGAGCTGTAACGGGCTTGACCCGTCCGTGCCTACTGCCGTTCGGCACGACCCCTTCGGGACGGACTTCTCCGGGCATCCCTACCGGTTCGCAGCGTCCACCGGCTCTCTGCAAGGCCGATACCCGGATACTTCTTCCCGGCATCGGGTTTACCATCTACTCCAAAGTGATATATCGCATTTTACAACAATAACCGCGGCGGATGCAAGAGGCGGCTTTAAATCTTTGCCAGAAAATACTGGTGCAGCCGCAAATCGTCCGTCAGCTCGGGGTGGAAGGCCGCCGCCAGAAACTTCCCCTGCTCCACCAGCACAATCTTGTCGTCGAGGGTGGCCAGCACCCGCACGCCGGGGCCGGCGCTTGTCACGTAGGGCGCCCTGATAAAGACGCCCCGCAGCGGTTCTTTGCCGAGAACGGGGATGTCCAGGTCGGCCTCAAAGCTTTCCACCTGCCGCCCGAAGGCGTTGCGCCGGACCGTAATGTCCATCAGGCCGAGCCGGGGTTGTCCCGATCTCTCTATCTCCTTCGCCAGGAGCACCATGCCGGCGCAGGTGCCGAAGATGGGCAACCCCGCCTCCCCCAGGGCACGAACTTTGTCGAACATGCCGAAATCCTGCAGCAGCCGCGCGATGGCCGTGCTTTCGCCGCCCGGGAGGACCAGCGCATCGATGCCGTCCAGTTGCTCCGCCTTCCTTACCTCCGACGCGTCCACACCGCACGCGCGCAGGGCGATGATGTGCTCCCGGAAAGCTCCCTGGGCCGCCAGCACCCCTACCCGCACGTTACCAACCGCGCTCCTGCATGCGTTCGTGCGGCGCAATCGCCGCGATCTCCAGGCCGGGCATCGGCTCCCCGAGGTCCCTGGATACCTCGGCCAGGACCTGCGGGTCGTTGTAGTGCGTGGTAGCCGCCACAATCGCGCGCGCCCGTTTGGCCGGGTCCGCGGACTTGAAGATGCCGGAGCCGACGAAGATCCCGTCCGCACCCAGCTGCATCATCAACGCGGCGTCGGCCGGGGTGGCGATGCCGCCCGCCGCAAAGTTCACCACCGGCAGCCTGCCTTCCTCCGCCACCTGCTTGACCAGCTCGTACGGCGCCCCCATTTCCTTCGCCACCGCCACGAGTTCCTCCGGCGGTGTAACCGTCAGGCGCCGTATCTCGTCCATCACCAGCCGCATGTGCCGGACCGCCTCCACCACGTTCCCGGTGCCCGGCTCACCCTTGGTACGGAGCATGGCCGCCCCCTCGGCGATGCGCCGCAGCGCCTCCCCAAGGTTACGCGCCCCGCACACGAACGGGACCTTGAACGGGTGCTTGTTGATGTGGTGGTGCTCGTCGGCCGGTGTCAGGACCTCGCTCTCGTCGATGTAATCCACGCCCAGGGCCTCCAGGATCTGCGCCTCCACAAAGTGGCCGATGCGGCACTTGGCCATCACCGGGATGGTGACGGCGTCCATAATCCGCAGGATGACGGTGGGATCGGCCATCCGCGCCACGCCTCCCGCGGCCCGGATATCGGCCGGGACCCGCTCCAGGGCCATTACGGCGCAGGCGCCCGCCTCTTCGGCTATCCGCGCCTGTTCCGGCGTGGTCACGTCCATGATCACGCCGCCCTTGAGCATCTCGGCCAGACCCTTTTTTACGGTCCAGGTACCCTTCTCCACCATGGCTCTGCTTGCCTCCACCAGCGTCAGGCTTCGACTTTTATCTTATACCAGCCGTGCCCCAATGACAACTACCCCGCGAAGATGCCAGAACTTGCAACCCGCAAAAACAAAGCGCGCCGCCCTGCCTTACTTCATTTGACCATCACCACAGGACAGTGCGCCAGGTGCAGCACCTTGTAGCTCACGCTCCCGACCAGGAGGTTGCTTATCTCCGAGGCCCCGCGCGTACCCATTACGATCAGGTCAAAGCCGTTCTCCCTGGCATACTCCGCGATGGCCTCCGCCGCGTCTCCCGTCCGGTGATCGACCTCAACTTCGACCCCCGCCTCTTTGAATACGTCAACGGTGGTTTTGAGGATGCGCTCGCGCTCTTCGGCAAAGAGTTCCTCGATGACCTTCCCTGTGACGGGGCGTTCCTCGGCCATCCAGTACAGTTTGCGCCCTATGAGATCGCGCGGTACGGTGTGCACGGTAAGCACCGTAATTTCCGTCTCGGGCAGGAGCTTTTTGAGGGTCGCCGCGTAGGCGGCAGCGCGCAGCGCCGTGGGGGAACCGTCCGTCGGAACCAGTACCTTGCGTACCATAAAGACTTTCCCTCCGTTTCGTCTTGGTATGCGGGGCTACGCTTCCGGAGCCGCATGCGCCAGGGCCACCAGCCGGTCGCCCGCGTCAAGCCGCATCAGCAGCACGCCCCGGGTAGCCCTGCCGTGCACCGGTATTTCCTTCACCTTGAGCCGGATCAGGATGCCGGCCGCGCTGACCATCACCACTTCCTCTCCGCGCTCGACCACCGCCTGGGCCACCACAGGCCCGTTCTTGTCCGTCACCCTGGCGGCAATAATGCCCTTGCCGCCGCGGGACTGGACGCGGAAGGCGTCCAGCGGGGTGCGCTTGCCGTACCCGTTGGCGGTAACCACCAGCAGGTCCGCTCCCGGCTTGACCACGTCGGCCCCGACAACCCGGTCACCGGCGCGCAGGTTAATGCCGCGCACGCCGCGCGCCATCCGGCCCATAACCCGCACCTCGGCCTCCGGAAAGCGGATCGCCAGCCCGCCCGCGGTGACCAGGAGGATTTCGTCGTTGCCCCGGGTGAGGCGCACGGCAACGAGTTCGTCCTCCGGATCGAGGTTGAGGGCGATGATCCCGTCGCGGCGCACGTTGGCAAACTCCTCCAGCCGTGTGCGCTTCACGATGCCCCGGCGGGTGACCATGAACAGACAAGCGTCTCCGTGCGGGTCGCGCACGGGTACGATCGCCGTTACGCGGTCGTTCCCGGCCAGGGAGAGGAGGTTTACCAGGGCGGTGCCCCGCGCCTGGCGCGAGGCTTCCGGCAACTCGTAAACCTTCAGGCGGTAGACCTTGCCCGCCGCCGTAAAGAAAAGGAGGTAGTGGTGCGTGCGCGTGATAAAGATGTCCTGCACTACGTCCGCCAGCTTCGGATCCACCGCCGTTATCCCCCGGCCGCCCCGGCGCTGGCTTTTGTAGACGCCGGCGGGCGTGCGCTTGACGTAACCGTCGCGGGTGATGGTGACCACCACGTCCTCGTCCGCGATCAGGTCCTCGGGGGCGAAGGCGGTTTCCTCCGCCGATATCTCCGTGCGCCGGTCGTCGCCGAACTTTTCCTTTGCCGCCAGAAGCTCGTCCCTGATGACCCCCATAAGCAGGCGCTCTTCCCCGAGAATCGCTTCCAGGCGGGCTATCCGAGCCACGAGTTCCCGGTACTCTTCCTCGAGTTTCTCGCGTTCGAGCGCCGTCAGGCGCTGCAGCCGCATGTCGAGTATCGCCTGGGCCTGCTTTTCGCTGAGGTTAAAGCCGTCCATCAACGCCTGGCGGGCGGTGGGCACGTCCTTTGAGCGCCGGATGGTCCGGATAACCTCGTCCAGGTGCTGCAGCGCGATCCGCAGGCCTTCCACGATATGCAGGCGGGCGCGTGCCTGTTCCAGCTCGTACCGGGTGCGCCTGGTCACAACCTCCTTCTGGTGGGCGAGATAGGCGCCCAGCAACGCGGGCAGGCCGAGCACCCGCGGTTCCCCGTCCACCAGGGCGAGCATGATCGCGCCGAACGTGTCCTGCAACTGCGTGTGCTTGTAGAGGCGGTTGAGCACGACCTGGGGGTTGGCGTCGCGGCGCAGCTCTATGACAACGCGCATGCCGCGCCGGTCGGATTCGTCCCGGAGATCGGTGATGCCGTCGATCTTCTTCTCCCGCACCAGCTGGGCGATCTTCTCCACCAGGCGGGCCTTATTGACCAGGTACGGAAGCTCCGTAATAATGATCGCCGTCTTGCCGCCGGCCTTTTCCACCGTGACGCGCCCGCGGACGACAATGCTCCCCCGTCCGGTGCGGTAGGCTTCCCTGATCCCCTCGCGGCCCATAATGATCCCGCCGGTCGGAAAGTCGGGGCCGGGGATGAAACGCATCAGTTCGTCCGGGCCGGCGTCCGGGTGGTCGATAAGGTGGACCAGGGCGTCGATCACCTCCCGCAGGTTGTGCGGGGGGATGTTCGTCGCCATGCCGACGGCGATGCCGGACGAGCCGTTGACGAGCAGGTTTGGAATGCGCGCGGGCAGGACGACCGGCTCCCTGGTGGTCCCGTCGTAGTTCGGGACGAAGTCGACCGTCTCCTTGTCGATGTCGGCCAGCATGGCCAGGGCGATGCGCGCCATCCGCGCCTCGGTGTACCGCATGGCCGCGGGGGCGTCGCCGTCGACCGACCCGAAGTTGCCGTGCCCGTCCACCAGCGGGTAGCGAACGTTAAAATCCTGCGCCAGGCGGACCAGCGCGTCGTAAACGGCCGCGTCGCCGTGCGGGTGAAACTTCGAGAGCACTTCGCCGACCACGTACGCCGACTTCCGGTGGGGCCTGTCAGGCGTGAGCCCCAGGTTGTGCATGGCGTAAAGAATGCGCCGGTGCACGGGTTTCAGCCCGTCGCGCACGTCCGGCAGGGCGCGCCCCACGATTACGCTCATCGCGTAATCCAGGTACGCGTGCTTCATCTCCTCGCCGATGTCAACCGGAATTACCTTCCCGGGTTCAACAGCCATGTATCAAGCTCCCTCGTTTCGATGACGTTTTATTATACCATCCATAAGATTTAGTTATTTTTGTAATAACTAAACATCCAGGTTCCTTACCTCGCGGGCGTGACGCTGGATGAACTCGCGGCGCGGTTCCACCGCCTCGCCCATGAGGGTGCGGAAGAGTTCCTCCGCCTCCTCCGCCTCTTTAAGGCTCACGCGCAGGATGGTCCGGCGCGCCGGGTCCATGGTGGTTTCCCACAACTGCTCCGGGTTCATTTCGCCAAGACCCTTGTACCGCTGGATGCTGACGCCGTCGCGCCCGATCTCCTGTAGTATCCGTTCCAGTTCCTCGTCCGAATAAGCATAACGCC
>DMDP01000038.1 GCA_003445475.1 Peptococcaceae bacterium
ATCCAGGCCCTGCAAGATATGGCGGAAAAAAACGTCGACTTCGCAGATGCCTACCTTGCCGCGCTGGCCCGGGCACAGGAAGAAAGTATCTGTTCTTTTGACAATAATTTTGAAAAGTTAAACGTCAGATGGGTTACCCCGCCAGGAGACCGGTAACCTGCCGGGCCGCACCCGCACTTCGATCAACTCTACCGGTATCGCCTCGCCCTGAAACAGCTCAGCAAAAGACAGCACGATTTTCAGTTCGCCAACGGGCCACCCGGGCCGCAGGGTGCCGTCGGGATACCCGGCCATAATGCCCCTTTCTTCGAAGGCGGCCAGGGCCGGAGCGTACCAGCTTCCCAGATTAATCTCCCGCAAGGCAGACCTCCCCACTTGCGACCGGCAGGTTGGCCGCTTTGGCCAGCATGGAGCGGTTCATCATTTACGCGCCTCAACGTCAGGTTGTGCCTCTAAAAGTACTTTATTTGCAGTGCCTACAAAAGCTTCCGGCTCCGCCGGGGACAGGAGATAAGGATCTCCACCGGTGGTCTGAATCCGCACCATCCGGTCCCAGCGGGTGGCGTAGACTTTCGCCGTGCCCCCGTCCTTCAAGGTAAAGAGGCCGAACCAGCCGAAAAGCCCGCCGGACGCCGCGAGCCTTATTCCCGGCCTCACCCTGCCAACGAGCTCAACCGACTCGACTTCTGCAGCGGGGATGGTAAACGAACCAACCGCCCGGCGGATAACAATTCCCTCCCGGGACACCAGGCAGCCGCGGGGTGCAAAAAGCCAGGTTATAGCCAGCGGGCCCCAGACCAGGAAGAGGATGAAGATATCCAGGGCTTCTATTTCTCCCCCGGAGACGATCGAGAAGGTGATGCCGCCGAGCAGCAAAAACGTGCCCAAGGTTATCACTCTGGTCGTACCGTCCCAAGTAGCGATTCTGAAGCTAAAGGGCACCCTGCTTCACCCCCCGCGTCAGCAACGCAGAATAAAGTTCCTCCACGCCCGGGTGGGCCAGCACGTAATAGCGGCCTTCCGATTCCAGCACCACCATCCGGCGCGGGCGCAGGTGACGGAACACCACCGCTTTCTTGCCGTTGGCGAGCTTGCACCAGCCGGTGCAGAGTCCCGGCGTCCCGTAGCCGTTCGTTCGCCGCACCGGCCGCCACGGGCTTGAGCTTTCCACCAGCGCCGCCCGCGTCCCCTTCAGGTCGAGCGTAGTGGAAACCGGCCACGCCTTGAGTTTGAGCCCTTCATCCGTCAGCCGCCAGCCCGATCCCGCCTGCGGCCAGCTCGCCAGGGGCAGTATCAAGAGAAAAACGACGGTCATCGGCAGGAGCCACCAGCGCCGGCGCCACTCGCCTGCCGCTTTCAGCCCCCAAATGGTAAGAAAGGGGATGCCGAGGAAGACACCCGCCAGCAGTAAAATACCGAGGGGATCCAGTGGCAAAAAAAGTGCCTTCAGTACGTCGAGATAACCCAGCTGGTAACTCATTTTCTCCTGCCTCCGGCCGATAAGATGCTCCTGTTCCCGCCGAAACGGGTAATCTTGCAACCCGATTGCGGCGACTCAGCATCCGCCTGTTCTACTCGCGGTAGCTGCTTCAAACCTCCCGACAAAAGCGGGCTAGTTCCTCAGCCGCCGGAAAATAACGTACGCATAAACCACCGGCGCCAGCCCCATCACGATCAAACACGCAACGAAAGCGTGCGGGCTCCAGGGCGCCCGAACCGGCGCCAGCGCGAGACACACCAGGCCGCCCAGCACCCACACTCTGGCCGCCAGGCGGTGGGTGCGCCGCCAGACCTCCTCGCTGGCCAGGGTCCAAGGCACTCTGATGCCGACGAAGAAGTTGGGTCGTATCTGCCCCATCACGTTACCGATAACGATAAAAAGGAGGGCAGTGCCAACGTCGAGCAACAAAACCGTATCCACGTTGTATCCGACAGCCTCCGCCCTCGAGATACCGCAAACACCGGACATAAAAAGAACCGTTAACCAGCGCAGTAGCCGGTAGACGCCGTCGAACCGGGCGTAATTCCTGCGCCAGGGGTCAAGCAAAGGCAACAGGAGCATCAAGAGGTAAAGACCCAGGATCATCACGGGTTCAAAGAGGGCCCATCTGAGCGGCATCTGTTCCGGGAGCGCGGCATGGAGGGCAATTGCCCCGCCGAATAGCCCGGCCAGGATCACCCACAGCGGCCAGTCCGGCTTCAGGGTCTCCCAGGTGAGGGAATAGCCTTCGTCCTTATCTTCTTCCCGCACGCCCTACCGCCTCCTCGCTTTTTTCCGCCGGCCTCCTGCTCGGTGACCGTCCCGACCGCCGCCTTCCGCCCCTTCTCTTCCATCACCGCCAGAAACCAGGCCGCCGCCTCCTGGAAAACGGTCGTGTTCAGGGAGTAGTAAACGTGCTGGCCCTTCCGGTGGTCCTGCACCAGGTTGGCCTGCTTGAGCACACCCAGGTGGTGGGAAATGGTCGGCTTGGTCAGGTCGAACCGTCCGGCGATTTCCCCCGCCGTGCGGTCGCCTTCCCGCAGGAGCCGCAGGATTTCCCGCCGCGTCTCGTCCGCCAGCGCTTTGAAAATCAAACTTAACGTCATCGTTCACCCGCCAGCCGCGCAAGCGGCTAATTTAGATATTTAGAAAAATGTCTAAATATCCACCGGCATAAGTCTACCATACCGTAGAGCCTGTTGCAATACTAAGCTCGCTCTACAGGAAGAACCATCCTACCTCGACTTCCCGACTACCTGGTGCAATAAAAGATCGACGGGCGGGAGACCACCGGGTGTCAACGGCGCCTGAAGGTGGCTTGCTTTCCTGCCTACCGCACCCTGGAGAATTCGACTTTACCTATATTAAGGCAGTCAAGCTCATGGCCGTTGACAGCTTTTCCAGTACCATGATCTCAGTAACTTCTTTCGTTAGCCCATGCGCTGGCGTTAGCCCACGGCCTTTTTGTTGGATTTGGGGCAACGGCCCATATAAAACCGCTTGAACGCATTATGAACGACTGTTTTAAAAGATCATGCAACGTATTTCTCCGCTTTTTGTGTCGGGTCTAGTTCAAAAACGGGAGAGGGGCGGGTTGGGG
>DMDP01000062.1 GCA_003445475.1 Peptococcaceae bacterium
CTGGGCCGTCCGGTCGAGAAGCCGGACCACCCCGATTTGTCCCATAAATCCCAGCAGCGTCCGCTGCAGCGTGGCCGGGTTGTGCCCGAACATCTCGTGGTTGCCGGGGGTGATATAAAACGGGATACCACGGCGCGCCAGCCTGGTGAGAAAGCCCCGCAAAAGCTCCCCCGCCGTGGCCAGGCCCGGGTTGGGGCTTTCGAACAAATCCCCGCCGTGCAGCACGGCGCTCACCGCGTGCTCCTCGGCCAGAGCAACCACCTCGGCCAGCTTGGCGCGGAGGGTCTCCACGAGATTGTCGCGCCGATTGGCCGGGGTATTGGCCCGCAGGTGGGTATCGGTAAGGTACAACAGCCGCACGCCGTGCCCTCCCTAAATGCGCGTGTAAAAGGTACCGCCCAGGCTCCTGACCGGTCGCGCGGCAAGGCGCCCCTCTCGTACCCAGCGCTCAAGCGCCCGTTCAAGCTCTTCGCGGCTTACCGGCCGCCCCCGGCGCGCCTGGCACTCGTTCACAAGGATCAGCAGGTCGCCGGGCCGTATGGCTTCCTTTTCCTTTATAATCTCCCACAAGTCCTCGCCCTCGGTGGCCTGCACCCGCCGCCACTCCTCGAACGGGCTTTCCGCCAGCGGACTCCGGGTCCAGGACGCCCTGATGCGCACCGGCACGGTGCGCCCGATGATGGCCGAAGAAACAAAGGCATTGCCGGAAGCCAGGTACGGCAGCCGGTTGACCTCGGCCCGGGTGATGTCCGTCTCCCGCTCGATGGTGTCCAGGTCCTGAGCGCGGATGGTGCGCAGGATGATCTTGGTGTTCAGCTGGGCCGTAATGGTCTCGTCAAGCAGGGCCACCCGCTGGGACGCCAGAACCAGTTGGACGCAGAACTTGCGCCCCTCCGTGGCCACCTCGCGAAAAAGACCCCGCGCCGGCGCGTGTTCGCTTTCCACCGCCCTGGGCATCAAGTTGTGCGCCTCGTCGATGACGACGAAAAAGGGTGGGAAATATGCGTCGGGCCGCGCACTGCCCTCGGCCTTCGCCTCGCAATAGGCCCGGCGAAAGCGGTAGAAGTAGCGTACCGCGTAAGTAGCAAAAACGTTCAGCGGTCGCACCGGCCCCCGCACGACCGCCGTCTGCCCGGCAACAAGACTCCTTTCGACCCGGGAGAGATCGCTGGCGAACACACCCATCCTGTCCAGCATGTCCAGCCGCCGCACCAGCGCCGCTAAGGTGGTGGGCAGCAGGCCCGCACCGCCGTACCTCTTGTACACCGCCAACTGGCGGAGCTTGAGCCGTGCCCCCGGTTCGGATGCTGAAAGTTCGCCCTGCTGTTCCCTGCTCGCCAACTCCTTAAACTCCCGCTCGTTGACAAGAGCGGCGGCCAGGTCGTTAAGACGTTCCCGGAAGCTTATAACGCTGTCGCCGGGAATATGCAGGGTCTCCACGGCGTGGCGCATGTTGTCCGACCACTCGCGCATGGCCGCCTGGAGCAGCAACACCAGTTCGCCGGTGCTCAGGTTCTCGAACCTGATGCCCGTGTCGCGCCCCAGCTGGAAAATTCTGAAGTGCCCCTGCAACGCCGCGCAGCGCGCCGGGTCTGCACCCGGTAGGGGCTGGGCAAAGTCGAGTTCATAATGCGGATCGAAAACCAGGGCCGGGAGCTTATGCGCCATCAACTCCTCCAGGAGCACGCGCAGGGCAAACGACTTCCCGCTACCCGATCCGCCAAAGATGCCGATGTGCGGGTAGTCCACCATGCGTTCAAAGGGGAGATAAAACGGGACACCGGATTGCGGGCGTACCGCTCCCTCCTGTGAATCAAAGAGAGGCGCCACGTTGCGCAAATCTTCGGGCAGGGTTGCCACGAGGTGCTCGGTGCCGCGAATTACCCCCAGCAGGAGACTGGAGGCGGGATCGCCCGGCATGATCAGATCCTGCACCTCGCCGAAGGAGGGCCGCCGTACCGCCGCCCCCACGGCCACCGGCAGCGCCAGTTCGCTGAGGGCACGCACCCGGGCCAGGTGGTAGGTTTCCCGTTGCAGGTCGTAGCCGAGAGCCTTCAACGTACCCAAGGTGGTGTCGTCTAGAAGCCCAAAGCCGCGTTCCGTCTCCGCCAGATGCGGGTTTATACTGGCCGTTTCTACGACTTCGACCCGCACCGCTCCCTGGATGGGATCGTCGATAATCAAGAGTTCGTTAATTTTAAAAGGAGCGTCTTCGGCCACAACTTTGGCTTCGTGGTGGGTGCTTGTGCCCACTACGCGCACACTTTCACCCCTGCTGGTTTTATCTAATAAGACCGGCGCGACCGGTGTGCCGTCAAAAGGCGTTCCCGCGTCACCGGATCCAGCACCGCCGACAGCGCCCTTTCTAGTTCCCTGCCGGAAAGCCGTACGCGCCGGTCAACGATATCCACTATCGCCGGTATGCCCCTGCTGCCGGCCGGCGTTAAGGCAGCCAAAAGGTTCATCACCTGGGGAATACACTCCGCCTGATCATCCAGGAAATCGCACCCTACGGCCTGCGGGTGACGGGCCAACCGGGCGAAGACGGTGCGGTACCCCTTCTTGGTACAAATCTCCGGCTCGGGTATAAAATACTCACCTGGAGCTAGCAGTCCGTAAAGAACCTCACGGTCGAACAGCACGGGGGACCCATCGGCGGCCAGGCGCGCCCCCAGCATCCGGGAGGCCACTTCTTCGATGATACCCACCAGGAGGGTACCCCGTTCGCGCGCGGTGCTGACCAGGGCCGCCCACGTTTCGGGCGCCTTATTCTCGAAGGGAACAAACCCCCCGTCCATAAGCAACAGCGCCGGTTGAAACCGCGTAATGGCTTCCCGTGCGACATCGATTTCCAGGTGAGCCAGCGCCCGTTGCCAGGCCCGCATTGCCGCCAAATCTGCAAATTCTACGGCAGCCTCTTCCTCGGCAAGAAGCGGCGAATGAACACTTGCCCGGGTTACTCCCCTTTCGCCGGGTAAGACCATGGCGTACGCCCGGCAGGCGGCCAGGATGAAGGGAAACGCGCCGCAGCTCTGGCAGGAGCCGTCGACGGCAGCCAGAGGCCGCTGCCGCAACATATCGTCCGGGGTGCAGGCCGCCACCCGGTGAAACGTGCCCAGGGAGGCAACTCGCCGACGCAGCCCGGTCGCGTCCAGAACGCTGCGCGTCTTCAGCCGGGTTTTAAGGTCCCCCAGGGCCTCGATCAGCGAAGCATCCGGTGTGAGCAAGGTGGGTACAACACCTCTTTACAACGACGGAAGGGCTTGTATTACCTGCCAAAAAATTTCGTGGCCCGGGGTGGATTTCCTGCC
>DMDP01000183.1 GCA_003445475.1 Peptococcaceae bacterium
CCACGACGCTCTCCCGATCGGGGGAGACACCCCCAGCTGGGTGAAAAAAAAGGCGGCCACCTGAAAGAAGAAGAAAAATATGAGTACCGGCAGCAGGAGTACAAGAAAAAAGACCCACATAGGGGGCCCGGCCTTCCCCCGCCGAACCGCTATTTCCGGCCTCACGGGCTAACTTCTACCCGCAGGCCCGGATAACCTGCCCTCGACAACTTTTTCCCCATAATATGCTAGAAATATTTGATCAACACCTTGTCACGCCGCTCATATTAGTAGAATTAGATCGGCACAAGAGGGGGCATGCCAGCTTGACCGGCAAACTCAAAAAAGTTTTCCCCGGCGGCAACACGGCCTACGGTTTTTACTCTTTTTACGATTATATAATCGAGCCCGACGCCACCCGCATCTTCGTTATTAAAGGCGGCCCCGGGGTAGGCAAATCGACCTTCATGCGCAAGATCGGCGAGGAAATGCTGGAGCGCGGGTACGACGTCGAGTTTCACTGCTGTTCCTCGGATAACGGCTCGCTGGACGGCGTGGTCATCCCGGCATTGAACGTGGCGCTTATCGACGGCACCGCCCCGCATGGGGCGGTTCCAATCTGAGAACCAACATCCTCCTGGCGAACCCCCGCCTCTATGATGATTTGGTCATCTCCTACCCGGATGCCCCTGACGAGCATCCGGATCAGTTTACCACGATCATCCCAGTCCAGATCGTCAAGCCGGCCGGAGACCTTCCTGGCCAGGTCACGCAGCGATTCAATACCCTGCGCCACGACGGCGGCGGCCTTTTGCGCCTCCTCGATCTCGCGTACCCTGGCCGTTAAAGAATTCCTCTGGCGGGCGAGGTCTTCGACGGCGCGCTTGAACATCTCCTCCGTTACCAGTCCTTCGCGATACGCTTTGTAGGCCCGCTCGTGTTCGGCTTCGAGCCGGGCAAGCAGCCGACGAACGCGCCCAAGCTCCCTCTCCGCGAGCTGAACCGCGCCGTCATCCGCCACGTCCCGCACCAGCGCGTCGGGATCTTCCAGCCACGCCCGCACTCTGGCCCATACGGCCTGTTCGAGGACATCCGCGCGGTGCATCCCGCCGGGGCACTTCGCCACCGGCCTGGCCCGGTCCGTATTAGCCCGCTGCCAGGCGTTGGCGCACACGTAGTACCGGTACGTCCTGCCGGTCCTGGAACGGCCCGCGTTCCCGTGCAACGGCGCGCCGCAAACGCCACACCGTAGTAGCCCGGAGAGCGGATAATGGTGGACGCGGCCGCCGCGACGCCCGCTCTTCATCTCCCGCAGCCGCTCCTGCAGCATCTCCCAGGTATCGCGATCGATAATCGGCGGAACCGGCACCGCTATCCAGCTTTCGCGGGGGCGTATGCGGCTTCCGGCTTTCCGGCCACGCTGGCGCGCGGCCTTGACGCCCTCGGCATCGTAGCGGTTGAGGTAAAGCGTGCCCGCGTAAGCCGGGTTTTTCAGGATGCGCCGCACCGTCGCCCGGTACCACTTCTTGCCCCGCGGCGCGGGCACCCCTTCCGCCTGGAGCTGCCTGGCAATCGCCTCCGGGGACATCCCGGACAGGGCCATGTCCACCATCCGGCGGTAAACGAGCGCCTCGGCTTCCTCCACCCGGTACGTGCCCTCGCAGTACCTGTACCCGTAGGTGCGGGGATCGTGGGTCAAAAGTCCCCGCCTGGCTTTGGCCTGCTTACCGAACTTGCTGCGGGCCTTGAACTTTTCCTTCTCGTACTCCGCTATCGCGCCCCGCAGCGAGTAGAAGAGCCTCCCCTCGGGCGTATCTTCCCACTCGCACGTAACGAACTCCAGCCGGCACCCGGCCTTCTCGATCGTTTCCGCCAGCAGCAACTGGTGCGCAAGCTTCCGCGAGAGGCGGTCGGGATCGTACAGGATGAACCAGTCCGCCCCTTTCGCGGCGCTGAGGGCGGCTTGCAAACCAGGCCGCTCAAGGATCGCGCCCGTTACCCCCTCGTCCCTGTAGACCTGCACCTTATCGGCACCTAGTTCCCGCGCCTTTTTCCGGCAGGCATCCTCCTGCGCTTCGAGGGAATACCCGTGGCGCGCCTGGTCCTCTGTCGAAACACGGACGTAGATTACCGCTAGCAAATACGCTCACCCTTTTCGCGCCGCATCCTCTCCAGGCCCCGGGCGAAGGCGTAGCGCCGGGCCTCAGCGAGGGCCTTGCGGCTTTCTTCATGCGTGCCGGTAAATACCACCTTGACGGTGTATACCGTGCCAAACTGTCTTTTCTTTTTCGCCACCCGGCGCCACCTCCCTTTTCCAAACTTACGCGCCGAACTGGTTGTCTGATAACTGAAGGCGGGCGGCCGCCGCCCTCCGCGCCCCAGAGGGGCGCGGCCGTGTAGGCTGCTGCGACGCTGCGTTGCATACCTCATTTCCCCCCACGCCGCCGGCCGCGCGGCGCGGAGCTTGTGCGGGACGTTGTGACGGTTGTCAAAGAGCGTTGAGCCATCGTGGCACGCTCCCGCGCGCCGTGAGAAAGAAAAAGCGAGTACCAGCAATGTCGCTGATACTCGCTTTCTCGCGAGTTGCGCCGCGGCCGCAGGGGCCGCAGCGGTGTCTGGCCATATGATACCAGGCCTCGCGAAGGGCTGTCAACAATTTTTTATTTTTTTTGAAAGAGCTCGTCAATGTGACAACCTAGAACACGGGCGAGGCGATGAAGCCGCACAGCGCTGGGTAAAAACTTCCCCTGTTCGTAGCAGGCTATCGTCGCAAAGCTCCACCCGGCTCTCCGCGCTAGATCCTCTATACTCCACCCCCGCTCTACCCTCAAACGTCTTAGATTTCTACCAAAAATACGTCGCAGCTCTTTGTATTCCTCCCTCATCTGTTCCTCGATGCCGTCAAAAATTGCTGTATAAACCACTTTTACCACCCTCTCCAATATGAATGTATCTCCGTCCCGGTTAACGCCCCTTCCCGGGCCATTTTAATGGCCTTTCGAGCCAAAGCGTCCGCGTCCTTATTCCAGGCGCGCGACACCCAGCGTATGGTAAGCGCCCTGAACCGGCCCAGGAGGTCCCTGGCCTGGGTCGGATCATGCCACCTGTTTCTTGTTTCGGAACGCAGCAGGTGGCATATACAAACGTCGTTGTCGGAGAAAACTTCAATTGTCTCGTTGCTGTACCCGCTCTTGAGCAGCCACCTTATCGCGGCCATTAGAGCTGCGTACTCTGCAGCGTTGGAGTCGCGGAGTTCCGCGGGTCCGTATGCTCGCGTTACAAAGTTGCCGTACCAGGCCACCCACGCCCACACGGCCACGTCAGAGACGGGGTCATACGCACCGTCGCAACATACCACAATGGCGGCGTCGCTTTTTGGTCTGGGGCCACCGCGAGGCACCAAGGCGGCCGCCGGCGTTGCATTTGCCGTCACGGGCTCCCTCCTTCCTGGTTTTTCGCGGCCGGATTCCGCCGGGCCGCAAGCACCTTGGGTGCGCTGCGGTCCGGCACCTCTCACAACTCCAGGGGGGTCCGGGGGATCGCGTCAGCGTTCCCCCGGCTTCCGTACCCTGACTCTTTGCACCCGAAACGGGTCGCTGCGCACCAATATTGCCTCCCCTTGAGGGAGCCTCTTTATCTCGTCCGGGTGCACCACGAATTCCCGCGTTTCCCTTACGGTTCCGTAACCCGTGCCCCCTACTACCAGACCGGTTTCTACCTGGTGCGTGAGCTCGTAGCTCCTCCTGGTGCCGATCTCGGCAGCCAGGGCCTGAGCATCCTCGTGTTGCCGCTGCCGCTGGATGATGAGCGTGTTGCAGTTCCCGAGGATCTGGCGCACAACGGGCCGCCCGCAGGCCGCCTCGATGTCCGCCAGGCTCTGGGTGGCGATCAGGGTATGAAACCCCTTACTCCGGGCCTTGCCTATCAGGTCCACTACGGCCTGCGAAGCGAACACAGAGAACTCGTCGAAGATGGTGTAGATGGCCCTGCCGCCGGGCAGGCGGTCGGCCACCGTCTTGAGGTCGGTCACGATCAGCCGCCCGAGGAGCCGCGAATACTCGGGGAAGGCCAGGGAATTTAGCGAGAAGACCGCCACACCGCGTTGACTAGTGACTTCCGCCAGGTCCAGGGTCTTGGCTTCCGCCGCGGCGAAAAGGTGTCCGATTTCCGATTCCGCCAGGAGTGCCAGGCGCGCGATCAGGCCCTTTATCTCTTCGGCCTTGGCCAGGCTCAGCACGCCGAATACCGCCTCACGCTCCGCGTCATCAGCGATCTTCCTGGCCAGCGCGGCCAGGGCATCAGGATCCAGGTGGCGCGTAAGGGTGGTTAGGTCAAGCTCCGTCCCCGTGGCCTTGAGGACGCGGAACGCGGCCTGGAGGTACCGCCTCGCCAAGGCTTCATAGTGCGGCTCCGACCATTCTGTAAGGTACAGGAGCTTGTCCGTTAGCTCTGTGATCCCGCCGTGCGCCAGGGGGTTGTACGAGCATGAGTCGCCGCGCATCCCGAACAGCCAAAAGGGCCGGCTGTGCCGGGCGGCCAAGGCACGGATCCTCCCGGCCAGGTCCGGGTCGCCCTTACCGTCGACGGTAACGCACGGCAGCCCGCGCTGCAGCGCGCTCTCGACGAAGTTCATCAGCGTCGTCGTCTTGCCGCTGCCGGTGGTGCCGACGAGGAAAACGTGCTGGTTCGCTTCCTGGTCCGTAATGACCACCGGCCGGCCGGTAGCTTTCTCCACGCCCAGGAGCACTCCGCCCGGCGGGTGGTCCGCTCGCCGGGTGCGGTCTAACTGCCGGTTCTCCCACCACCTAACCGCGGCCGAAGGGGGCTTGTCCTCTTGGCGCATCCGTCGGCGCGCCCGCACAATTGGGTTCTTATGCGCGTGGTACTTGGCCGCGCCGGCCACCATCCCAAGGCCTAAAATCAAGAGGACGTTCGCCATCAGCCAGGCGCTGCGGACCTCAGGGTATTGCGGCCGCACTGTGAGCCACTTAGCGAGTGCCGCGGCAGGGTGCTCCGCGCACCAGGCGGCCGCTTCCCGGATCTCTTTGGCCCGGGCGGCCACCTCGGCCTTGCGCTCCTGGGTGGCCAGGACTGCTCCGATCTCGGTAATGGAAGCGTAAAAGTTGGCAGCCGGCGGCGTCACCAACCGCACGTCTAAAAGCAGCGCGAAAGGAAGGAACAGGAGAAGCAACGCAATTAGTACCCTGGTTTTCGTAACCTTGATGTTCACCTTTACTTCACCTCCGGAAGTGTTTTCTTATGCGACGTTTTTTCCGGAACTTGGGGCCCGGTCAAGGCACTGTTATGCGCCGTTTGCCGTCCTGAAACGTCGCATAAGGATTGTTACGCGACGTTAATGCCGGTAGCCGATGCGTTTGCGCAGGCCCCCGCCCGGGCGGGCCCGGTCTGTGTGCGCCCAGGCGGCCGCCCGCTCCGGGGCATACTGGGTGTAGTCCCGGAGCATACTCTCGTAGGCGGTGAGCTTGTCCAGCCGGGCTAGCTCCGCCTTTTGCAGGTCCGCCAAGTGCTGGTCTCTGGCCTGGAGGGTTTCCGCGGCCCGCGCTTGCGGTTCCCGGTAGGCGGGCTGCAGCCGGACCCATTGCTCGACCTGGTTCGCGGGTACCCCGTTCGCCAGGGCCTGGGCGCGCAGGTCGGCTTCCACCCGGCGGAACTCCGTGGCCGCGACTACATGGCGCAAATGCGCGCGGTTGAAGGCTGCCTGGTGCGTCTGGGCCGTCTGCTCTATTTGCCGGGTATCCTGCGCCGTTGCCGTTACCGCCTGGCGGTATGTCCCCTCGGTTCCGGCGATCCAGGCTGTAGCCCGGTCCGCCAGGGCGCTCTGCGCGAGGGGCGCCGGCAGCCTGGTCCTGATCGTTTCTGCCACACCGGCCCGGGCGGCGGCCAGGCGCTCGCCGCCGGCCTGGACTAGGTGTCCAAGGCGGCCGGACGCACAAGAGCACCAGGGTCAGGGCGATCACCGCCAGGGTCTTCGGCTTAAAGGTCATCTTCGACCACGCTCCTGGCGGCGGCCGCGGCATTGGCATTATTTCGGCCGAAATATTTCCGGTGTTCCGCCGCCGCGGGGAGGATATCGGCTTCTTCCATTACCCGTACATAGTCGAACTTCCGCGCCACGTCCCGTACCGGCTCCGCCTGCCGGCGGCCGGTCACGACGTACCAGACCTGCTTGTATGCGGTCTTCCGGGCATAGGCGCGCATCCGTTCCTCAAGCCGGCGGCGAGATTTGCGCGAGTTTTCCACTTCTACGGCCACGCGCGATCCATCCTCAAAGAGCAGGACGCCATCCGGGGGTTTTTCTTCGCTCCCGACACCGAACTTCACTCCGTTTTCGCGCCGGAGCTCGCGCTCGGTTATCCAGCCGGCGTTCGGGTACCGGGCCAGCAGGGCCAGGGCCACGTCCACGACCTTCAGGTCGTGTTCGATCGTTTGCAGCCGCAGGCGGGCCGGGCCCAGCACGCAGCCCGCCAACTCGGTGCCGCGCCGGGTGGCCAGGTAGACGCCGGCCTGGCCGGGGAAAAGCCGTTTGTGGATCAGGCAGCGGGCTTGCACCAGGCGCTGCAGGCGCCGGTAGGCTATCCGCGGGTGCAACGCAAATGCCCGCGCTACCTGGGCCGCGGTGAGGAAGCCAAACCGGTTTACCATTGTGACGATCTCGAGGTCTCTCTCTGTGAGCATGTCTGCACCTCCTTCTTACACAGGAACGTTTTCCCGATCTACCACCGCACGTCTCAAGAAAAAATCACCACCTTCCGCCATAAGCAGGAACGTTCTGCCGACCTACCACCACACCCCCATTGGAACCCCAGAGCCTCCGTCCCATCCTGCCCCCTTTCCCGCCCCTCTGTTCCCACATCTGGAAACTGATACCACCACCCC
>DMDP01000040.1:0-569 GCA_003445475.1 Peptococcaceae bacterium
AAAGTTCACATGCATACTTGTCAAAAAAGCGGCGGCATGATATAAAAGTAAGCGAGCATATGCCCATAATCCCTTTAGAAGGAGGTGTTCTTCCATGCCGTGGGGCCGTGGTTACGGTTTCGGCCGCGGCTGGTGGGCCGGATGGCCGGGCAACCCGTACTGGTACTGCCGGTTCTTCCCGTGGCTGCCGCGCTGGTGGTGGGCCATGCCGGGCTACGCCGGGTACGGTTATTCGGGCGCTCCCGCCGGGTATCCCTGGGCAGCGACGCCACCGGTGAGCGAAGTTGAGGCCCTCAAGCAGGAGGCCGCCTTTCTGAGAGAGCAGCTCCAGGCGGTCGAAAAGCGCCTCAGGGAACTGGAAGAAAAGTAGCCGTGGCAGGGCAGGTCAACTGCCCTGTTTTTTTAGACGGTACAGTTGTAAAGTTTGGGACAGGTTGCGCACGGCTCGCCAAGCCACCCCGTCGCAAAGGCGGCCCGGAATTCCGCGTATGGCCGGCTGTGCCATATGGCCGCCAGCGGCGTGGTGTTGATATTGCCGAAGGTCAACCGCCGGTACGGCCTCTCGCGTC
>DMDP01000040.1:954-3433 GCA_003445475.1 Peptococcaceae bacterium
GAGCCGTCGGCAGCGATAAACGCCGCGCGGGTGGCGTTTTCCGTGCAGGACGCCCCCCTGTTCGTCCAATCCGGCAACTGGTAGTGGACTTCCAGCCCGCCCCGCTTACCGGCGTCAACGACCTCGTCCAGCAGAGCTTTCACCTCCGCGTATTCCGCCCGGTCTTCGAGGGAAAGCGCCTCCGCTTTCAGACTCGCCGCCGGCACGAAATCCAGAGTGCTAATGACAACCTGCTGCACCCCCGTTCCGGTGAGCGCTTCCGGCAACCGTGGCAACTCGTCCAGCCCCGACCGCAGAAGCATGTAGGCGACGTGGATGGCCGGCGTGGCCGCGTGCCGGCGCGCCTTTGCCGACGCCAGACGCTTTATCGACCCGAGCACCGCGGCCAGGCGCGTACCGCGCCGCCAGAAATCGTTCTTGGCGCTCGTTCCTGCCAGCGAAAAGGCCACTACGTCGACGCCCGTATCCACGAGGCGGATGGCTTTTTCTTCATCGAGGAGCATCCCGTTGGTGGTGGTGCCGACGACGCACCCTGCCTTCTTGGCCAGAGCGGCCATAGTGAAAAAGTCCGGGCTGAGAAAGGGTTCCCCCCAGCCCTGCAGAAAAACCAGCCGTGTGCGCTTGAAAACGGGAAGCAATTTCTCAAAGGCACCCATGGACAGGTGGCGGTTCAGCCACCGGTCCCGGTACACGGTGCGCGGGCAGTAAAGGCATGACGCGTTACAGTGCGAGGTAACTTCCACCTGGAGCCAGTCGAAGACCGGTAGGCCCCGCCAGGACATAACCTAACCCCCCGTGGTAAGTAGCCTCCTCGCTCCGTCATCTGCAGGCTCCTGAAAAAAGGCCGGCTTGCGCCGGCCATTGCGGAGAGGTTCCGATTAAAGCAGGGCCAGAGTGCGCTGCCAGACGTCACGCATGGCCCGCGCCGCTTCGCCGGCCCCGTCACCGGTCACCGGCCTGCGGGCCACGAGGCTGGCCACCACTTCGCGCGCGAACGGAATGCGCCCGGCAAACGGCACGCCCTGCGCCCGGCAGTAATTTTCTATGTCATTCGCCAGCCGCGCGTCAAGATCGGCCTTGTTGATGCAAACCGCCGTGCGCACCTCGAAATGTCGGGCCGCACCCAGGAGGCGGTCGAGGTCATGGAGGCCCGCCGGGGTGGGTTCCGTTACCACGAGCGCCAGGTCGGCGCCCGCGAGGGAGGCGATCACGGGGCACCCGATTCCCGGAGGGCCGTCAACGACCAGGTACTCTTTTCCTTCCTGCTCGGCCAGGGCGCGCGCCCGCTGCTTGACGCGGACCACAAGCTTACCCGAATTCTCCTGGGCGATGCCCAGTTCGGCGTACACAAAAGGACCGTAGCGGGTCGAACAGGTGTAAAGTTGCCCGTTGACGACGTCTTCCATTTCAACGGCCCCCACCGGACAGGCGTGAAAGCACACGCCGCATCCTTCGCAGGCAATCTCGTCAACGGTGCCGTCGTGAATGGCGTCGAAGCGACAGAGCTCCGTGCAGACGCCGCAACGCGTGCATTTTTCCTCGTCCACAACCGGTTGCCGCCCGCCGGAGAAAGGCTCTGTTTCGAGAACCAGCGGCTCAAGTATGATGTGCAGGTTGGCGGCGTCGACGTCGGCGTCGGCCAGCACCGCAGGATACCCCAGGGTGGCAAACATCCCCGTCAGGGTGGTCTTACCCGTCCCGCCTTTACCGCTGAGTACCACGATTTCCCGCACCGGCCACCGCCCCCTCTATCTCGCCCCACCAACGGGCGAACGTTTTTTCCCACGCCGGCATCTCTTTGATGAACGGGGTGCCGGTTGCAAAGCAGCGCGCAATACGGTAGTCAAAGGGAATCTTACCGAGAACCGGGATGTCCCGGTCCCGGCAGAAATCTTCGACCACGCCGTCGCCCAGGTCGGCACGGTTGATTATAACGCCGTACGGAACGCTTAGCACTTCGAGCATCCCGGTGACCGCCTCCAGATCGTGCCGACCGAAAGGCGTGGGTTCGGTTACCACGAGGCAGTAGTCCACACCCCGCACGGCCTGTACCACCGGACAGGACGTGCCGGGTGGGCAGTCGACAACGGTCACCGTGTCCGTCGCCGTGTTACGCCGCAACGCCTTGATAATCGGCGGGGCGAGAGCCTCCCCGGGACGGAGTTTACCGTGCGCGAAGGCGACCGCCCCCGCCCGGCCTCGCTCGATGACGCCGATTTCGCGCCGCCCTTCCTGGAGTGCACCCGTGGGGCAAAAATGGATGCACCCGCCGCAGCCGTGGCAGAGCCCCTCAAAAACTAGTAGTTCCTTTCCCACAAGGGCCAGGGCATTGTAAGCGCAGACTTCCACGCACCGGCCGCACTGGTTGCACCTGTCGGCCGCGAAAACCGGCACCGGGAGGTAAACCGGTTCGCCGGCCGTGATTTCCGGCTGCAGCAAGAGGTGCGCGTTCGGCTCTTCCACGTCGCAGTCCAGAAGC
>DMDP01000160.1 GCA_003445475.1 Peptococcaceae bacterium
CGCCGTCCACGTCCAGCACGGCATCGGGCGCTACCGGGGGATTGTCGAGCTGGAGATCGAAGGGGTGCGGCGGGAATATATTCTTTTGCAGTACGCCGGGGACGACAAGCTTTATGTGCCGGTGGACCAGTTAGGTTTGGTGCAGAAGTACGTCGGGGCGGAAGGGGAGGCGCCGCGGCTGTCGCGGCTGGGCTCCGGGGAATGGGCCCGCACCAGGCGCCGGGTTAAAGAGGCGGTCCGCGAGATGGCCCACGACCTGTTAAACCTGTACGCCGCCAGGCAGACCAGGCGCGGGTACGCATTTGCCCCGGACGGGCCGTGGCAGCACGATTTCGAGGCCGCCTTCCCGTACGAAGAAACGCCGGACCAGTTGCGGGCCGTCGCCGAAATCAAGGCCGACATGGAAAAGCCGCGGCCCATGGACCGCCTCCTTTGCGGCGACGTGGGGTACGGGAAAACGGAGGTGGCCATGCGTGCGGCCTTCAAGGCCGTCATGGACGGGAAGCAGGTGGCGGTCCTGGTGCCCACGACGGTGCTGGCACAGCAGCACTACATCACCTTTACGCGGCGCTTCGCCGGCTACCCGGTGAAGATAGAAATGCTTTCCCGCTTCAAATCGCACGCCGAGCAGAAGCGCATCGTCAGGGCGCTGGCGCGGGGCACGGTGGACATCGTCATCGGCACGCACCGCCTGATTTCCGACGACGTGCGTTTCGCCAACCTGGGCCTTTTGATCGTCGACGAGGAGCAGCGTTTCGGGGTGGTCCACAAGGAAAAACTCAAACTGGCCTACCCGGAGGTTGACGTCCTCACCCTCAGCGCCACCCCGATCCCGCGGACGCTGTACATGTCCCTGGTCGGCATCCGGGACACGAGCCTTCTGGAGACGCCGCCCCAGAACCGGTTTCCCGTACAGACCTACGTCCTGGAGGAAGACCCGGTGATCATCAGGGAGGCCATCAACCGCGAACTGGCGCGGGGCGGGCAGGTGTACTTCGTGCACAACCGGGTGCAGGACCTCGACGAGGTGGCGGCGTGGGTGCAGGGCCTGGTGCCCGAGGCCAGGCTGGCGGTAGCCCACGGACAGATGGACGAGGAAGAACTGGAAAGGGTCATGCTCGACTTCGTCGCCGGCGAATACGACATCCTCGTATGCACCACGATCATCGAGGCGGGGCTGGACATCGGCAACGTGAACACCCTGATCGTCAAGCACGCGGACCAGTTCGGCCTGGCGCAACTTTACCAGTTGCGCGGCCGGGTGGGCCGCTCGGACCGCCTGGCCTACGCTTACTTTACCTTCCGCCGCGACAAGATATTGAACGAGGCTGCGGAGAAACGGCTTGAGGCGATCCGCGACTTCACCGATTTCGGTGCCGGCTTCAAGATTGCCAAGCGCGACCTTGAGATACGCGGGGCCGGCAACCTCCTGGGTACCGAGCAGCACGGGCACATAGCCGCCGTCGGCTTCGATCTGTACTGCCGCCTGATGGCCGAAGCCGTGCGCGAGATGAAGGGCGAGGCGCCGGACACCGAGGTGGAGACGGTGGTGGAACTCCCGGTTACGGCCTATCTGCCCTCGGACTACGTCCACGACGGCGACCAGAAGGTGCGCGTGTACTACACGCTGGCCAACGCCCGCGATCCCGCAGACGTGGAGGAGATGCGGGAGGAACTGGCGGATCGCTTCGGTGCACCGCCGCCGCCGGTGGAGAATCTGCTGGCGGTCTCGCGCCTCCGGGCGCTGGGAAAGAAACTCAAGGTGCGGAGCATCAGCCAGCACGGGAAATTCTACCGCATCGTTTTCGCGCCGGGACACACCCTGACGGGCGAAAAGCTGGTAGGGGTGGCGCAGAAATTCCCGCGCGCTTTAAAGTTTAGAGAGGAGAACGGCGACTTCGAAATCTGGATGGAAGGCAGGGCCGGGGCCGCAGGGGGGGAAGCGGTGTCGGAAATCGAAGCATTTCTTGCCAGTATGGTCTGAACAGGCGTATAATAGGCAGGAAGCGGACGGGCTTAACATAATTGCATCCCATACATTGGAAGAAATGAATAATTCTATTTCGCCAGATGTATACTATTCACAGAGAAGAACACGTAATTCTTTGTAGAAAAGGAGGGACGGAAGTCAGTGAAGGCGACCGGTATTGTACGACGTATTGACGACCTCGGCAGGGTGGTCATTCCCAAGGAAATCCGGCGAACGTTGCGCATTCGCGAGGGCGATCCCCTGGAGATATTCGTCGATCGCGAGGGCGAAGTCATCTTGAAGAAGTATTCGCCGATCGGCGAGTTGGGGGATTTTGCCAAGGAGTATGCCGATTCCCTGTACGAAGCTACGGGGCATATCGCTTGCATTGCCGACCGGGATGCCATTATCGCCGTTGCCGGTGCACCGAAGAAGGAATTCCTGAACAAGCCCATCGGACCGGCCATCGAGAAGGTCATGGAAGAGCGCAGATCGGTGATCATCAACAACCCCGGCGACGACCCTCTCTGCAAGGAATGCCTTACGGTGGATAACGGCGAGTGTAAGTATACCGCGGAGGTGATTGCCCCGATAATCGCCGAGGGGGATCCCATAGGGGCGGTGATGCTCATCTCCAAGGAACCAGGCGTCAAGATGGGTCAACTCGAACTGAAGCTGGTCGAGACGGCGGCGGGATTCCTGGCCAAACAGATGGAACAGTAGCCTGACAAATGGCCTGCCAAGGGCCATTTTTTTTGGGGCGGTCGAGGAGGTTATACGTGGTGGGTCCGATTATCCTGGCCGGCCTGGGGCCGGGCGACAGGCGTGCCGTGCCGGTGGGGGTGCTGGAGGCGCTGAAGCGCGGCCCCCAGGTTATCCTGAGGACAAGCGTTCACCCGGTGGTGCCGTGGCTCAAGCAGCAGGGGATAAGGTTTTCGGCCTGCGACCGCTTCTATAAGGAAGCGGCCACCTTCGAGGAGGTCTACCGGCGCGTGGCCCGGACGGTGGTGGCGGCGGTTCGCCGGGGGCCGGTGGTTTACGCCGTGCCCGGGCACCCGCTGGTGGCCGAAACGCCTTCCCGCTATATCCTGGAGGAAGCCCGGCAGAAAGATATCGAGGTGGAGATCCTGCCGGCGCCGAGCTTTGTCGACGCGGTTTTCGCGGCGCTGAGGCTGGATCCCGTTGCGGGCGTCCAGCTAATTGACGGGTTGAATATCGCGGCACAACAACCCGCAACGCGGGCGGGGAACATCGTCATGCAGGTGCACGACCGCCTGACGGCGGCGGCGGTAAAAATTCGGCTGATGGAGTTTTTCCCGGACGAGCATCCGGTGACGGTCATCCGGGCGGCCGGCGTTCCGGGGGAAGAACGCATCGAGCGGGTCAGGCTTTTCGAGGTGGACAGGCTTCCCTGGATCGACCACCTTACGTCCTTCTACGTGCCACCGGCGACCGGGGAGCCCAAAGAATACCCGCTCGGCTCTCTGGCGGCGGTCATGGCCGCCCTGCGCGGGGAGGGCGGGGGCCCCTGGGACCGGCAGCAGACGCCCGACACCCCCAAGCCGGATCTGGGGGAAGAAACCTATGAGGTCCTGGAAGCGATCGAAAGCGGGAATATGCATAGTCTC
>DMDP01000087.1 GCA_003445475.1 Peptococcaceae bacterium
TCCCCAAGGGGGTGAACAGCGTGCTGAACGGGGCGAAGGAGACGGGCGGAAATTGTGTTTCCCCCTGCCAGTAAAGTAATCCGGCAGCAAACGGCCAGCGCAAAATCATTGTTGGCCCCCGGGAGGAGCATAAAAGCTCTCCCCGGGGGCTCCTGCTTTTAGGGGCAGGGAGTGGGTGCCATGCAGGCCCCAAAAGCCGAAATTCCATATGGGAAGGAGTGACCCTTACAACCCCACACCCTCCGGCACACCTACGCCACCAAAATGCTGCGGGCCGGGGCGAATCTGGTGGAAGTGGCAGCCGTCCTGGGGCACGCCCGGCTGGACACCACGGCGGTCTACACGAAGCCGGGCAGGGCCGACCTGGAAAGGGCCGTGGAGAAGCTGGCGTGGGAGTAGGCGAGGCGTAGGCGGCAACGGAAGAAACAGAAGCAACAAGAGCGGCGTTGCAGTTGCCAGATCGGGGCTCGGGTTCAATCCCGCGCCTTTCTTTTTTCAGGGAAAGGAGGTGACGCCGGATGCGGAAAGTGGCCTGCATAACCCTGGCCGTCCTGCTGGCCCTGTCTCTGGCCGCGCCCGCGCTCGCTTGCGGCGGCAAGGCGACCCTGGTCAAGACCGGCCCGCTCTCCTGCCTGCCTGCGGGCGTAGCGTATGTAAAACCCGTCCTGGCCGACCTGCCGGACGGCCGGGTGGTCCTGGGCCTGGCGCTAACCTACCCGGGGCCAGGCGGCGCGGACGAGGTGGCCGTCATACCCGCCTGCGACGTGCCGGAGGTGCCGCAGGAGTATGCTTGCGTGCTGTCCCTGGATGACAAGCAGGTGGAAGTGGTGGCCCTGCGGGACGCCCTGAAGCAACTGCGAGAGTACGACCACGCCAGGGTGGAAGCGGAAAACCGGGCGATCAGGGAGATGCTAAGGCTAGATGGCTACCCGGAGGACATTTTGTCCTCCGGGTAAGGTTGCCAGGTAAACAGGGCGCGGGTTAATTCCCGCGCCTTTCGCTTTTATCAAGGAACCCCAGGAAAGGAGGTAAAGCCGGGTGCGGAAGCTGGCGATCCTGTTAACCGCGGCCCTGCTGCTCTTTCCCGCGCTTCCGGCAAACGCGGAGGTGGTGCGGCTCGATAGCGGCGTGACCGTCTACACCGAGCAGGACGCCCTGCGGCTGGCGCGGGAGATGTCGCCAGGTTGCCCTGCGACGGAGGGGGAGACTTCCCCGGAAGCGACGCCGGAAGCCGTTGCCGCGTGGGTCTACGACCTGACCCGGGTCGGCGTGCCAGAGGACTTCTTCGCCGGGTTGGAAGTGGGCCTTGCGCCCCTGGAGTCCCTGGGCAAGGACGGGGACGGCGCCGTCACCGGCAGGGCGGAAGCGGGCGGAAAGCGGTTTGTGGTGGCCGCTTGCCCGGTGCGCAGGATCGAAACCCCGGTAGGTACGCTCATCCTGCACGCCCCCGGCCTGTGGGAAAACACCTTTCTCCACGAGCTCGGCCACTTGGTAGCCGATGTTTTTCTCGGCGCCCGCGGCTACGACTGGACGGGCGCGAGCGAGAAGGGGCGGGAGTACCTGAAGCTGCGCGGGTACCCGGGAGACAAGCCGCTGGATGCCCGGGGCCAGGCGGCGCTACCCTGGGAGGAGCGCGCTTCGGAGTGGTTCGCGGAAGATTTCCGGGTGTGGGCGTGGGAGAAGGTCAAAGGCGCTCTCACGGAGAGCAGGTGCGCGGGGCCGCTGATGCCGGTGGTCAGGGAATTCTTCGATCGGCTGTTCGGCGTCGACCGGGCTTCGGAGCCCGGCATTCAGGGCGATTGACCGCAAACAACGGCAGAGGCGCGGGTCAACCCCGCGCTTTTCGCTTTTTATGGAGGTGATCGCCCAATGAAACTCAAGAAGTTGGCCGCGGTTCACGGCTATGAGGTGGAAGCAGGGGACGGGTGCCTCAAACTTCGGCGCCGCGTGAACGGGACAGACGTGACCATCACGATGCCGGCCGGCCCCAACGCGCCGGAGCAGGAAGACCGGCTGAAAAAGCAAATTGTTAAATTAATCGCCAGCCACCTGGGTTGGCCGGAGGAGTAGAAAGCCATGCCCGAACCCGTAGCCGTCCTGTACAGGGTTTCGACCACCCGCCAGGCGAAGCGTGACGAGAAGGACGACCTGCCCACCCAGATCGCGATGATCCACAACTATGCGGCCTCTCACGGCTTCGTCATCGTCAAGGAATACAAGGAGGGGGGCGTGTCGGCCTACCACAACGACGTGGATGACCGCGTTATCCTGCGCCAGATCCTGGCCGACGCGGCCGCCGGCATGTTCAAGACCCTCCTGGTTTTTCACTCGAACCGCCTCGCCCGCGATACCCTCGGCTACCAGTTGTACCTCTACCAGCTTAGTAAGCACGGCGTCCGCGCTATTTCGGTCGCAGAGAACAAAGAATTGGCCATCGACAGCCACACTGACAAACTGATCCGGTTCCTTGAGGGTTGGAAGGCGGAAGGCGAAAGCCTGACCAAGTCCGTCCAGGTCTCGGCGTACATGCGCGAAAAGGCCAAGACGGGGAAGTACCTGGGGGGCCGGCCCGCGTACGGGTTTCAGTACGACAAGAAGACGAAGGAATTTTCCATCTACGAGCCGGAAGCCGCGATCCTGCGCTACGCCTTTGACCGCATCTTCCACGTCGGGCTGGTGCAGATAATCAAGGAGTTGAACGCCCGCGGGCTCCGCACGCGCCTGGGCAAGCCCTGGACGGCGTCGATCCTGGGGCGGGTGATGCGCAACCCCCTCGTGGCGGGGTTGCGCGCCTACGGGAAAACTAGGCCGACGGGCAAGGGTTACAACCGCACCAAGACCGGGGACCCCACGGCGTTCGACCGCATGATCATTCCCCGCGACGAGGCGGGGAACCCAAAACCCGACCCCGACCTGGCGATTATCCCTCTCGACACCTGGCTCGCGGCGATGAAACTCATGCAGTCCCGCCGGCCCCGCATGGGCGGGTCAGGGGGGCGCTCGCTGCACGAAGGCCTGTTGCTGACCGGCTTCGCCCGGTGCGCGGAGTGCGGCGCGCCGATGGTGGCGGCGCGTTACAGCAGGATCGTCGGCGGGGAGAGAAGGGTTTTTGAACATTACCAGTGCAGGACACAGCAGGACAGCGGTAAATCAATATGCAAAGGGCAGCGGTTTTTCAGGGCGGCCAAGATAGACGCCCTTTTTCTGGCCGAACTTGAGAACTTTCTAACCGGGCTTGACCCGTCGGACCTCGCCGCCTATTTCAAGCAGCAGTTACAGGCAGTCAGGAAAGAAGCCGGTCGCAAGGCCAAAGAGTATGAGAAAGAGCTTGCCCGGAACAGAAAGCTCCTCAAGGAATGGCTCGAAAGGCTGGACCGCTATTTCCTGAATCCCGCCGCCAGTCTCTATAGCGAAGACATCCTGGCCGCCAAGGTAAGGGAGTACGAGGGGCGGGTCAGGGAATGCGAGGCCCGGCTGGACCAGGCGCGCCGGGAACTCGCGGTGCAGACCTGGGAGCACGAGCAACTCCGGCTATTCGCCCAGCTCGTGCCGCGTTGGTTTGAGTTATTTAAGGCGGCGCCGCTGGCCCAGAAAAAGCAGATGCTGCGGACGATCATCAACACCGTGGAGATCGGCCGCGGCAGGCTGACCATCAACTGCAACCTGAACATCGTCGCCTTCGTCGAAGCCGCCGGCGAGAAACCCCCGTACGAGAGGGAGCAGGGCCTGGTCCTGCCCTTCCGCCTGGTCGCGTCCTCGCGTCGTTAACCCCCTAGTATTTTATAGAAGATAATTCATGATC